>VBGO01000401.1:2162-4953 GCA_005882525.1 Chloroflexota bacterium | reverse complement strand
AAGCGATTTGAGAGATTGGGGTCTTGAGCCGGCCGCCGGGAGCTGCGCCGAGGAGCACCGGGCCATCGACGAGTGGGTCACCAGGCGAGTAACGGCGGAGCGGCGTCGGGGTCGGGAGACCCGGGACGCGCAGGTTCATGCGGCTTCGAGGATGGCGACGACGCCCTGACCGCCGGCGGCGCAGATCGAGATGAGGCCGCGGCCCGATCCTTTTTCGGCCAGCAGCCTGGCGAGGGTGGCGACGATGCGCCCGCCGGTTGCGGCAAACGGATGGCCCGCGGCTAGCGACGACCCGTTGACGTTGAGGCGCGCGCGGTCGATCGATCCGAGGGGCTTCGACAACCCAAGACGCTCTTTGCAGAAGGTTGGGTCTTCCCATGCCTTGAGCGTCGCGAGCACGGTTGACGCGAACGCCTCGTGGATCTCGTAGAAATCGAAGTCCTGCAGCGAGAGCCGGTTACGCTCGAGCAGCCGCGGCACGGCATAGGCGGGGGCCATCAGCAGGCCTTCACCGCCGTGGACGTAGTCGACGGCGGCCGTTTCGGCATCGACGAGGTGGGCGAGGACAGGGAGCCGGTGCTCCTTCGCCCACGCGTCGCTGCTGAGCAAGACCGTTGCGGCGCCGTCCGAAAGCGGCGTCGAATTGCCGGCCGTCATCGTCGCAGTGCCGTCCTTGCCGAAGACCGGCTTCAGCCGGGCGAGCGATTCCATACTGGCGTCCGGCCGCATGTTCTGGTCCTTCTGCAGCCCGAGATAGGGCGTGGCGAGGTCGTCGAAGAAGCCACGGCTCCAGGCGGCGACCAGGTTCCGATGGCTGGCGACAGCGAGCTCATCCTGCGCCTCGCGGCTGATGTCCCACTGGCGTGCGGTAATCGCAGCATGCTCGCCCATCGACATGCCGGTGCGCGGCTCGGCGTTGCGGGGAGCCTCGGGGATGACCTGGGTGGGCCGGAGCTTGCGAAGCAGCGCCAGCCGCTGCGGGACGCTCTTCGCCCGGTTGATCTGCAGCAGGACACGCCGGAAGTCCTCGTTGACGGCGATCGGTGCGTCGGAGGCCGTGTCGACACCGCCGGCGATGCCGTTGTCGACCTGGCCGAGCGCGATCTTGTTCGCCACGTGGATCGTCGTCTCCAGGCCGGTGCCGCAGGCCTGCTGGACGTCGTACGCCGGTGTCGACGGCGAGAGCCGCGCGCCGAGCACCGCCTCGCGGGTCAGGTTGAAGTCCCGGCTGTGCTTGAGGACGGCGCCGCCGGCCACCTCGCCGAGGCGCGCGTCCTGGAGGCCGAAGCGGGCGACCAGCCCATCGAGCGCCGCCGTCAGCATGTCCTGGTTGGATGCCCGGGCGTAGGGACCGTTGGCGCGGGCAAAAGGGATGCGGTTGCCGCCGAGAATGGCGGCGCGCCTCAGTTCAGCCACGCCGGGGTTGTGGATTGTGTGTGGACAAATGCTGTAATAAATCCTACAGATGACCGTGGAAATCGGGCGACTCCGCACATTGCTGGACGGCCGTTGGGGCCCGATCCGGGAGGAGGTCAGGGACCAGATCCGGGCCGCGCCGCTGCTTCGGCCGGTCCATGGGTTGCCTGTCGAGGCGTACCGCGCGCGAGTCATGGAGCAGGCCCGGCTGGTCAGCCAGACGCGGAGCGCACGGCTATTTTTTCCACGCCAATACGGTGGGGAAGAGGATATGGGCGGCGCCCTGTCGGCCTTCGAGACGATTGCGCTGGTCGATCTCTCCTTGCTGGTCAAGGTCGGCGTGCAGTACGGCCTGTTCGGCGGTGTGATCCGGCGGCTCGGCACCGAACGCCACCACCGGCGTTACCTGCACGCGGCGATGACGATGGAGTTGCCCGGCTGTTTTGCGATGACCGAGACCGGGCACGGGTCCGATGTCCAATCGATCCGAACCACGGCGACCTATGATCCCGCGCGCCAGGAGTTCGTGGTCCACACGCCCGACGATGACGCGCGCAAGGACTACATCGGGAATGTGGCGCGCGATGGGCGGATGGCGGCAGTCTTCGCGCAGCTGATCACCGGCGGCGAGCGACGCGGGGTGCATGTCGTACTGGTGCCGATTCGGGACGAACGCGGACGGCCGTGTCCGAATGTACGGATCGAGGACTGCGGCGACAAGGGCGGGCTTAATGGCGTCGACAATGGGCGGCTCTGGTTCGACCAAGTGCGAGTGCCGCGTGAGGCCTTGCTCGATCGCTTCGGAACCGTCGCCCCCGATGGGACGTACACGAGCCCGATCGCGAACGAGACGCGGCGATTCTTCACCATGCTGGGCACGCTGGTCTCGGGACGAGTCAGCGTGTCGGGGGCGGGACTGAGCGCCGCGAAGGTGGCGCTCGCGATCGCGATTCGCTACGGGCTGACACGCCGCCAGTTCCGGGTGCCGGGCAGGGACCAGGAGGTCATCCTCCTCGACTATCTTCAGCATCAACGCCGATTGCTGCCCGCGCTGGCCACGACGTATGCGATGCACTTCGCCCAGTCGGCCCTGCTCGAGTCGCTGCATGAGGCGAGTGACGGCGACAGCGCCGACGAGTCCCAGCAACGTCAGATCGAGACGCTGGCGGCGGGCCTCAAGGCGATTTCGACCTGGCATAGCACGCAGACGATTCAGACCTGTCGCGAAGCCTGTGGCGGCGCCGGTTACCTGTCGGTCAATCGGCTGACCGAGCTCAAGGCGGACACGGATGTCTTCACGACATTCGAAGGCGACAACACCGTCCTGCTACAGCTGGTCGCCAAGGGTCTCCTCACGAACTTCCGCGATGAGTTT
>VBGO01000401.1:0-2051 GCA_005882525.1 Chloroflexota bacterium | reverse complement strand
ATCACGCGTATCTGTTGGCGTGGCGTGAGAAGCACGTGCTGGAGGCAGCGGCGCGACGGCTGAAGAAGCTGATGGCGAACGGCGGCGATGCCTTCAGCGCCTTCAACGCCGTCCAGGATCACCTGCTGCTCGCCGCGAGGGCGCACGTCGAGCGGGTCGTGCTCGAGCAATTCACAGCGGCGTTGGATCGTTGCGATGATCCGGAGGTCAAGGAACTTCTGGAGAAGGTCTACGACCTGCATGTGATGGCGCTGCTCGAGCGCGAGCGAGCCTGGTTCATGGAGCACGGGCAGCTCTCGGCGGCGCGGGCGAAGGCGGTCATCACCACCGTCAACCGGTTGTGCCGCGAACTGCGGCCACACGCCCGGCTATTAGTGGATGCCTTCGGGATCCCGGAAGAGGTGCTGCCGGAGCTGGTGAAGGAGCCGGCGGATGCCGCTACCTCGACCCTCCGTCAGAAGGGGAGAGAGATCTAGTCGCTTCAGAGTCAAACCGGGCAGACAGGGCGACTCGTCAGCAATAAGCGTGACGGCAATCAACGAAACAAATCCGGGCGGACCTTGAGCAACAGGAACAGCGGAATGCCTAAGGCCGCCAGCGCAACCGCGAAGCCAGATACATGGAGGCTTTCCTCCGCCACGGTTCCAAGAAGCATGCTGGGAATCGCCGCCCCCATGCAAAGAGCGAGGAGGATCAGCTGTTTTCGTACGACCTCACTCATAGAACGAAGATACCACCGGCCCCCACCCCGACCCGCCCCCGCATGAGGGGGAGGGAAGTGTCGTGGGGGAGGGGAACTCCGTTACCTGGGGGCGACCCAGAGGAGGCCCCAAGGATTGTGGATGCCTTTGATCTCGCCGTGGATCGCACCGGTGGCGGGGTCGAGCTGCCAGATCTGGCTGTCGGAAGCCCCGACCGCATAGAGCCACTTGCCATCGGCGCTCAGCCGGATGCTGTCGACCGAGTGGCCATCGAGGATTTTTGACCGGACTTTGAGGCTTGCGGTGTCGATGGCGAGCACACTGCCATCGCCGACCGCAAACAGCGTCTGGCCGTCGGCCGACAGCGCCACGCCACCAATCCGCGGACCCTTTGCCTCGGCGTCGGTCACGAGGCCGGCGAGCAAGTTGCCGGGTCTGTTGAATGCCACCTGCCCGGTGCGGGTGATGACCGGAGGTTCGCCGGCGGTAATGGCGGCGACGCTGCCGAGTACGGGATTGGCCGCGTAGAGCGTCCGGCCATTCGGAGTGATCGCCAGCGACCAGAGGAACTGCTCCTCGATCCCGCTCGGCGCCTTGGCGGGCAGGTCGAGACACCAGGCGAACGGCTGATCGAGCGGGAGCGCGTGGATGAATGGCGCGTTTTTGTCCCGGACGTAGACCGTGTAGATGCTTTTTCCAGTCGGGTCGGCGGCGCTGTCGCCGCGGATCCCGTTCATCGGTTCGGTGGCCTCGCGCTTATCAACGACCGGCTGGGTGACGAGCGACCCGCCGGCCGGCCCGAGCTGGTAAAGCCGCACCTGGTAGTGGTTGGGATCACTCATCTTCTGAATGAGATAGAGATTCTGACCGTCATTGCTAAGGGCGTCGAAGGCGAAGTCGCCGTTGAGATGGATGGTCTTGAAGGACTCGGTCAGCGAGCTCGAGCCGACCAGGAAGTTGGTCGTGACACCACCGGCGGCCCGGGCCTGAGAGGTCAGTGCGAGCCACTGGCCGTTGGGCGAGAGCCCGGCGGTAGGTCCGAGATAGCCGACGTCCGGCAGGGCGTAGCCGGCGGGGATGGTGGTCTGGTTGAGGGTCCGACCCGAGGCCGGGTCGATCGCGGTGAGGCGCGCGCTGCCGCCCACCGATGCGACGCTGTAGTAGCGAGACCAATCCGCCGCCGCCGTTCCGATCGGAAGCTCACGCTCGATCGCCCCGGTCGCGGAATCACGAACCGTAATGTGCTGCCCGCCGTCGCTGAAACCTTCCTCGAGGAACAGGCGGTAGCCCCCAGCCGCCGGGTGGGTCGAGGTCGCACGGCCGCAGGCGGTCAGGACGGCGACGGCCAGG
>VBGO01000047.1 GCA_005882525.1 Chloroflexota bacterium | reverse complement strand
CCCTGCCGGACGCTGACGACCGCGACCTGCGTGCCGTGGCGCGATCTGTTCGGCGGCTCGTGTTCGCTGGACTAGTCGACAGGTCGATCACCCAATCGGAGATTGAAGAGGAGCTCCGGGCCGTGGTCAGCGGAGTGCCCGTCGGTCGGCGTCACGCTCCCTTTCTGGACGCCGGGTCGACGGCCGTCGAAAGGCCAGTCGGCATCCATAACCAGGAGCTGTCGTGGCACCTCGTGCCAGACACCTACGGCATTTCCAGAAGCAGGGCTCCGTTAAGGAAGAGTTGAGAAGCAGTGGAAGTCGAGTTCAACTCGAATTGATAGCTTAGGGCCAGGCAGTGTCAAACCGGGGGCGTTTTCGGGAGTCCGCACCGGAAATGCCGTAGTGGGGGAGTAGAGGAAGAGTTAAAGAAGAGAACGAGTTCCGTTGAATTCGAGGCGAAGTCGAGTTAAAGTTCCATGCGATGGGACGGCTACAGCAGTCAAGGTGCCGCGAATACGGAGGCAATACTGGCCGGCGTCAGGAGTCATCGGACGTCAGCCTGATGACGGCGCAGGGCGTTTCCGAGGCGCCGTGCCCCTTCTGCCAGAGCTTCAGGCGGGTAGCGGCTAAAGGAAAGGCGCAGCGAGTCAACTCCTGAGCTAGCCTCCGGATAAAAGGCCGTGCCGGGCATAAAGGCGGTGCCTTCAGCCTCCGCTGCGCCGGGGAAGCCGGTCAGTGATTGGCTTTCCAAAAGAGTCAGCCATACGAAATATCCGCCAGCAGGCCGCCCCCAGCTGGCCAGACCCTTCAGGTGTTCTGATAACGCGGCGAGAAGGGCGTCGCGTCGTTGACGGTACGCTGCTCGCAACTGTTCCACGTTGCGTGAGTATTCGCCCGTTCTGGCGAATTCGGCCACGACAAGGGAACTGAAATGGCTAATGGCGCCGCCGGAGTCGAGCAGGCCCGATTCGCGGATTCGCTTGATAGTCGCGACATCTGCTGTGATGAAGCCGGAACGTAGACCGGGCGCCAAGGACTTGGCGAAGGATCCGAGGCGGATCACTGCACCGGGCTCGGCGAGGCTCCAAAGCGAAGCCGGCGCCGATCCGTCGTAGGACAGCTCACGGTAGGCGTCATCCTCGATGATGACGAGCCTTTCCGCGGACGCCAACTCCGCCAACTGCCGGCGCCGGTCCATGGCCAGTGACGCGCCTGTCGGATTGTTATAGGTGGGTACGGTGTAAAGGAACGCCACCCTGCGCTTACCCGTGGAGTGCGTCGACTCGGACGCCGTCCTCGTCCGCCGCAATGGGAACGAGTTCGAGCGGGTGGTCGCGAAGGATGCGAACCGCCAGGTGGTAGGTCGGCGACTCAACGAGCACGACGTCACCGGGCTTCGTGAAGAGCGTGGTCACCTGGTCTAACGCCTGAGAGGTGCCGGCGCTAATAACGACCTGATCCGGTGTGGCGGCTCGTCCGTCGACGTCTGACAGCCGGCCGCAGAGCCAGTCAATTAGTGGTCCCGGACCGGCAGCGTAGCCGTAATTGAGGGCGTCCGCGCCATAGCGTTCAAAGACGCGCGCCGACGCGTTCCGAAGGCCTTCTACAGGTAAAAGGTCGGGATCAGGGTGTCCCCAGGCCAGGTCGATGACGCCCGGACGATTCACGAATTGGACCAGAGGCACCGACTGATCCATCAGCGCGCTCCGGTCATAGCCGTAAGGTAATCGATGCCGGACTGCAATAATCCGGTCGTGATGGATGGAAAGGGTCGTCGGCTGCGCAGCGCCGCCTGGTTCGAAGCTCCTGGCGAAGCGGGCATGGCGCACCGTGCATACCTGAAGGCGGAGGGCATTAGTCAGCGGGCCCTCAGCAACCGGCCCATCATAGGCATCGCCAACTCGTGGTCAGAGTTCGTCAACTGCAATCTCCACTTCCGCGGCCTGGCCGAGGCCGTCAAGCGCGGCGTTTTACAAGCCGGTGGCCTGCCCCTCGAATTTCCCACGATTTCTCTCGGCGAAGTGCTGATGAAGCCGACCACGATGCTTTATCGAAACCTGATGGCCATGGATGTGGAGGAGAGCATCCGATCGTATCCCATGGATGCCGTGGTGCTGCTCGTCGGATGCGACAAGACCATCCCGGCGGCGCTCATGGGCGCGGCCAGTGTCGACCTGCCGACCATCGTCGTCACAGCCGGTCCGGCACAAGCAGGCTTCTTCCGCGGACGCGAGATCAGCGCCGGCACCGATGTCTGGCGTTATACCGATGACTACCGCGCTGGACGAATGAGCGAAGCGGAGTGGGACGAGTTGGAGGCCTCCCTTGTCCCGTCGGTCGGCACCTGTTCGGAAATGGGAACCGCGTCAACGATGAGCGCACTGACCGAGGTTCTGGGCCTGGCGCTTCCGGGATCTGCCGCCCTGCCCGCCGTCGACGCACGGCGAGCCGCCGGCGCCGAAGCAGCCGGGCGCCGCGCGGTTGAGATCGCTAGGGAAGACCTCCGGCCGTCGAGTCTCCTTTCCGCGGAGGCCTTCGACAACGCAATCACTGCCCTTGGAGCACTGGGCGGATCGACAAACGCGATCGTTCACCTGCTGGCCCTCGCGGGCCGAGTCGGCGTCCCACTCAGTCTCGGCCGTTTCGACGAGCTGTTCCGCGGCACGCCGATGATCGTGAACGTGCGCCCGTCCGGTGAGCATCTCTTCGAGGATGTCGAGCGGGCCGGGGGCGTGCCGGCCGTCATCAAGGAGTTGCTTCCGCTTCTGCATGGCGACGCTCCGACGGTCACCGGGCGTTCGCTGGCCGAAAACGTGGCGGCCGCCAACGTCCACGACCGCGACGTGATCGCGAGCCTAGGTCGGCCATTGCGGGCCCGAAGCGCAATCGGCGTGCTGCACGGAAGCTTGGCGCCGAGCGGTGCAGTCATCAAGCGAAGCGCCGCGACCAGCGCCCTCGAAAAGCATTCGGGGCTGGCCGTCGTCTTCGACGACATTGATGACCTCGCCCGCCGGGTGGACGATCCGGAATTGGAGATCACGCCAGATTCCGTGATGGTGCTGAAGAACGGCGGTCCCAAGGGCGCGCCCGGCATGCCGGAATGGGGCCATCTGCCGATTCCGGCGAAGCTCTTGCGGGCGGGAGTCACCGACATGGTCCGCATTTCCGACGCGAGGATGAGTGGGACGGCCTTCGGCACGGTCGTCCTTCATGTCACGCCAGAGTCTGCTGTCGGGGGTCCGCTCGGGTTGGTCGAAAACGGGGACCGGATCGAGCTTGACGTCGAGGCCGGCAAGATGGACCTCAAGGTACCGGACGGGGAGCTGCAAGCCCGCAGGGCTCGATTCAAACCACCAAGCCCAAAGTACCGACGGGGGTACGGCGCCCTTTACCTCGAGCGCGTTCTGCAAGCGGATCAGGGCTGCGACTTCGACTTTCTTCGCAAGCTTCCCGACGAGGAAATTCAGCAGCAGGCTCTCGGACTCGTCGGCGGAGCAATCAACGTTTAAGGTCGCCCTCCGCATTTGCCCCTTGATTCGGCGCTCCCCACTGGATAGAATTTGGCGGAAACACAAACCTGGTGGGGTGCCCAGGAGCTAACCGGGAGGGGACGACCGAAGCGGCATGGCTGAAAAGGTGGCCGTCGTCACCGGGGGCGGCTCTGGAATTGGCCGTGCCGTTGCGCTCGGCCTCTGCGGCCATGGCTACTCGGTGGTCGTTGCCGGCCGGCGACCTGAGCCCCTCGAGGAGACGGCTCGGCAGGGATCGTTGTCTGGGAGCCGAGTGCTGGCCGTCACCGCCGATGTCGCCGACCCATCGTCCGTTAGCAAGCTCTTCGGCAAGGTCGTGGAAGCCTTCGGTCGGCTTGACCTCCTCTTCAACAACGCCGGCCAGGTCGCGCCGTCAGTGCCGCTCGAAGATCTGACTTACGAGCAGTGGAAGTCGACCGTCGACACCAACCTGACGGGCGCCTTCCTCTGCACGCAACAAGCGATCAAGATCATGAAGGCGCAGCAACCCCGCGGTGGTCGGATTATCAACAACGGTTCCATCTCCGCGCACTCCCCTCGGCCGCGCTCGGCACCGTATACGGCGACTAAGCACGCCATCACCGGCCTGACCAAATCGACAGCGCTCGATGGCCGCGCATACAACATTGCCTGTGGCCAGATTGACGTTGGCAATGCGGCGACCGAGCTGACGGAGGAGTTTTCGTCGGGCGTCATGCAGGCATCCGGTCAAATGGCGGTCGAGCCGCGGATCGACACCAAGCACGTCGTGGAGGCGATTCTATACATGGCATCGCTTCCGCTGGATGCCAATGTGCTGTTCATGACCTTGCTGGCGACCAAGATGCCGTTCGTGGGTCGCGGTTAGACAAGTGAGCGATTGAGGGTGGAGCCGCGGAGGATGGCAGAGACGGCGGGTTCTCTACAGCAGCTCGCAAGGCAGCTGGTCGAGGGCGGCACCGCCCGCGGCATCACGCTTCGCCTGCTTGGCTCGATTGCCGTCCGCGAGCGGTGCGCCGGTCGAACTGACATCTTCCTGCGGCTTGATCGCGAGCCTCCGATCGACATCGACCTGGTGGGCTACCTGAAGCAGCAGGGCCTGATCATGCTGATGTTCAAAGAGCTTGGTTACCGCATCGATCCAACGATCGCGCAGAGCCAGGAGTGGGGCATCCAGCGACTCATCTATTACGCGCCGGAGAGCGGCGTCAAGGTGGACGTCTTTCTGGATGTTTTGCGAATGTCGCACACCATCGACTTCAAGAATCGCCTCGAAGGGCGCGCGATGACCGTGGCGCCGGTCGACCTGCTCCTGGCAAAGCTGCAGGTTTTCCGCATCACCGAGAAGGATCTCAAGGACATCGTGGCCATCCTGCTGGTGCACGACCTCGGAGGGTCGGGGGACGAAATCGATGTGCCCTACCTTCTGCGCCGGCTGCGCGAGGACTGGGGCTTTTACTACACGGCATCGAGGAACCTGACCCTGGTTGAAAGCTGGCTCGAGACGCAGCACGGCCTGGACCCCGACGACGTGTCGACCATGTGGTCGAGGCTCTCGGCGATACGAAGCCGGATCCAATCCGAGCCGAAGAGCCTTCGCTGGCGAATGCGAGCAGCAATCGGTCCACGGCTTCCCTGGTACGAGGAGGTCGGAGAGGTTGAGCGGTAGCAAGGCGTGACGCGGCTCTACTTCGCCTCCGATATTCACGGGTCGGACAAGTGCTGGCTCAAATTCCTATCAGCGGCAAAGTACTACGAGGCGGAAATCCTGATGATCGGGGGGGACATCACGGGGAAATTCATCGTGCCAATCTTCAAAAGGGCCGACGGCGGGGCCACGGCGGAATTTCTTGGCGTGAAGCGAACGATCGACTCACCCAAGGCGCTCGAGAAGCTAAAGACGCAGATTGCCAATGCCGGCCAGTACTGGGTTGAGGTCACGCCCGAGGAATATGCCTTTTACCAGGCGGACCAACATCGGATTGATGCGCTATTCAAACGGGTTGTGCTTGAACGCGTTGAGCGATGGGTGGAAATCGCCGATCGCCGCCTGAGAGCGTCCGGCGTGCGCTGTTTGGTGAGCGGAGCCAACGATGACTATTTCGAGGTCGATGACTACCTGCGCCAGTCGCAGGCCATTGAGGTCCCCGAGGGCCGAGTGGTCGATCTGGAGGGTTTCGAGATGCTGAGCGTTGGCTACGCCAATCCCACACCATGGAACTGTCCGCGGGATATCTCCGAAGAAGAGCTGGGGCAACGCATTGATGACCTGGCCGGGTCCGTGCGGGACATGGACCACGCCATTTTCAACCTGCACGTTCCGCCGTATGGATGCGGCCTGGATGACGCTCCCAAGCTGGACAAGGACCTGCGCGTCATCGCTTCGGGATCCGGAGCGCCGGAGATGGTCCCCGTCGGCAGCACCGCCGTGCGGGACGCGATCTTGAAATACGAACCACTGCTGGGCTTGCACGGGCACATCCACGAGTCGAGGGGCAGCCGTCGCCTCGGCTCGACAACAATCGTGAATCCAGGAAGCGAGTACGCGGAGGGTATTTTGACAGGCGCGGTCGTCGATCTGACGGATGACAAGCGTCTTGCGAAGGTTCAGTTGGTGAGCGGCTAAAAATACTCGGCGATGAGGAGGAACACATGACTACGACAGGCGGTCGATTTGGCCAGCCAGGCGTGTTTACTCGGGCAAGCTCTGGCCTTGTCCGGCAGGTTGGGACGTTGGATACCGCGTTCTACGGCATGATGCAAATCGGCATCCCGTACATCATCTTCATCATCGCGGCGTGGGTCTCGTATCCCGGCTCATCGATGGAACTGGCAACGGCGATCACGATCATCGGCTCCGTTTGCCTCGGCATTACCTATGCGCTGTACAGCTCGGTTTACCCGCGATCCGGCGGTGAGTACGTCTTCCTCTCTCGAACGATCCACCCGGCGTATGGCTTCGTCGTGAGCTTTCTTCAGGTCTTCTGGCAGGCGTTTTACTTTGGCGTTACCGGAGCGTTCTGGGCGATCTACGGTTGGTCGCCGTTGTTCACGACGCTCGGATTGCTCACCAAAAGCCAGGCGTTGACCAACCTGGGCACGTTTTTCGGCAGCAACTGGGGCATCTTCCTATCGGGGCTTGTGATGGTCTTGGTCATCGGGACGCTGCTCTTCCGCGGCGCGAAGGTGTACTTCACCTTCCAGCGCTGGTCCGTCTGGATCGCGCTCGCGAGTGTGGCGCTGCTGATTATCGTGCTGGCGCTGACAGCCGCCGGGGCCTTCAACTTCAAGAGCAACTTTGACGCTCTGGCCGGCACCGGAGCGTTCGACAAGGTGATCGCGACTGCGAGGAGCGGAGGCACGAATCTCAATCCTGGCTTCAGCTTCGGCTCGACGATCAATTTCCTGATCTGGCCGGCGTTCTCGATCCTCTTCGCAATCAACTCGGTGTCCTTTAGCGGCGAGATCAAGAACGTGAGGCGAGGCCAGCTGCTAGGCATCACCGGCGCGATGATTTGGGCCGGCTTGATCATGATCGCTTTGATGTTCTTCATCCGGGCAGCCGTCGGCGACCAGTTCCTGCTGGCCGCGTCCTCTGTCGGGTCGAAGTTCCCGCTGCCGATCTCGCCCTGGCTTAACCTGCTGGCATCGATCGCGACCAACAACTGGCTGCTGACCATCCTGCTGAACCTCTACGTGCTGCTTCTAATCCCCTACGCGGGCGGTGCCGGTGCGCTGTACTCGTCACGTGCATTGATGGCCTGGGGGCTGGATGGTGTGGCTCCCGAAAGGGTCGCTGACGTGTCCGAGCGGTACCACTCGCCGAGTTGGGCGATCATTGTCGCGGTCGTGATCGCTCTTGTCGCGCTGACCGTCTACGCGTTTACGACGTTGCTGGTCACCCTCTCGGGTTTGATTGGCTTTGCGACGGCTTTCTGCATGACCTCGCTGGCCGCGATTGTGTTCCCGATGATCAAGCGGGATGCCTACGAGGGGTCGCCTGCTGTAATGACGATTCTTGGCCTGCCCCTGATCACCGTGGCCGCCGTGGTCGCCTCAGTGACTCTCCTATGGGTCATCTTCCGGGCGGTGGTGGACTCGGCCTTCGGGGCAAACACGCCGTTTTCCCTCTGGCTCAACGCCGGAGTCGTTGTGGCCGCCATCGTTTGGTACTTCGTTGCCCGGTGGTATCGGTTGCGACAGGGCGTCGACGTCGCCGATCGCTACAAGGAGATTCCTGTCGAGTGAGGTGACAGTCGAGAGCGACATCGGTCTTGCTTTCTGGAGCGCGAGCTCGCTGGCGCGGCTGATTCGCTCTCGACAAATTTCGGCCAGGGAGCTGGTCGAACTCCATCTCGATCGGATCCGGCGCCTTAATCCGCCGATCAATGCCATCGTGACTCTTCACGAGGAGGGGGCCACGGCGCGTGCCGCAGAGGCGGACGAAGCTACCGCGCATCGGGAATCGCTCGGTCCGCTCCATGGCGTTCCGATCACCCTCAAGGACACGCATTCCACCCGGGCGCTGCGGACGACGGCTGGATACCCACCGCTCAGCGACTACGTTCCGCTGGTTGACGGAACGATTGCGGCTCGGCTGAAAGCGGCGGGAGGCATTCTGCTCGGCAAGACCAACACAGCCTTGCTTGCTTACGACCAGCAAACGTCGAACCCGATTTTCGGCCGGACGAACAATCCATGGGACCTTACGCGAACGCCGAGTGGGTCCAGCGGCGGTGCGAGCGCGGCGATCGCCGCGGGGTTAACGGCGCTTGATGTCGGAAGTGATGCTGGTGGTTCTATCCGGGTGCCGTCACATTTCTGCGGCGTTTACGGGCTCAAACCGACCTTCGGGCTTGTATCCCAGCATGGCCACATTCCGGACCTTCCCGGACGGTCCCGGTTGGATTGGGTGCTCTCGACGAGTGGGCCGATTGCCCGCTCGCTCGAGGATGTTGGCCTGGCATTGCGGCTCATCAGCGGGCCCGATGGAAAGGACGGCACGATTCCGCCAGCTCCGGCGAGTGAGAAGAAGGTCGTCGAGCCTCAGCATCTAAAGATTGCCTGGACACGCACTTTTCCCGGCGCGCCCATCTCGACGGAAATCGCGTCGAGTATGGAGAGGCTGGCAAAAGATCTGGCCGGACGCGGCCTGCGAGTGGAAGAGGCGATCCCGAACTTGAGTTTCGACGAGCAGTGGCGTGCCTATCAGACGATTTCGAACGCCACCTGGCGACTGCGGGCGCGGCTCCATGGGATTGACGAAGTCAACGATGGTGAGGAGCCGCCAAGCCTTAAGGAACTTTTCGAGGCCATGGATCGCCGTGACCGGTTGATCGCCGAGTGGGAGGAATTCTTTACCGAGTGGAGCGTACTGTTGTGTCCACCCTGCATGACAACGGCCTACCCCCACTCTGAGCGCGGGAGTCCGATCCTGGTCGATGGCAAACCGGTGCGGTACGACGACGAGTGCCGTCACTGCTATGAGTTCAACCTGACGGGTCACCCGGCGCTGGTATGTCCTCTCTCGATTTCAGCGCAGGGACTTCCGATCGGGGTTCAGATGGTGGCGGCCAGATGGTCTGATTTTCGGCTACTTGGGATCGCCGCCTCCTTGGCTGAGACCATCGGAGCCTTCGATCCTCCCCCCGGCTTTGTTTGAGCGGGACGCTGCCTCGCATACGGCAGCAACGATCCGAAGCTGCTCCTGCCGAAGATGGGTCTCATTCGGCTGCGGTTGGGAAGACACGAAGGCGACCACCACCTGGGCCTCGTGATCGATGGCAATCATCTGTCCATGAATGCCCATGGCGCAGGTGCGGCCATCCAGTTGCCACCATTGATTGTGGTACCGGGCGTCTGGGAGGTCCGCTCCATATGATGTCCGATGGAAAGGCCTTCGCTGGGCGCTCCGGCACTCATCGATCCACCTTGCAGGGATGACCTGGTGGCCCTTGGCAGCTCCACCGTTCAGGAACAGCTGCCCGATTCGCGCGAAATCACGAAGAGCGATACAGTAGCCGCCGTCAGCCACCGCCATACCTGCGGGGTCGACGGTTAGGTCAGCATCGAACTCGGCCCCCATCGGCGCCCATAACTCGCGCGATGCAACCGCAGGAAAGGGCGCATCAGCGACCCGCTCAGCAATCAGTCCGAGGAGATCGGGGTTCAACGACGAATAGGCGATCTCCTCACCATGCTGGCCGTCCTGCCTGGTTTCCTTCAAGAAGTCGAAGAGCGTCGGCGCAGCACCGTCTCGTGGTGGAATCCAGCCACAGGCCACGTCCAGCCGCCAGAACTCCGTCGTGTCGCCGAAGTAGTCTTCGCGCCAGGCGTTGGCGACCGTCATGTCCAACAGGTGCTGGATGGTTGCCCCATCGAACGCTGTTCCTGAGAGTTCCGGGACGTAGCGAGTAACCAGCTCATTGACATCGATCAAGTTTTTGCCGACCAGAGCGCCAACGACCAGAGACGTAATCGATTTGCTGACCGACATCGCGATGTGCCGGCTATGCGGCTCCATTCCGTTCTGATACGCCTCGAAGGCAATCGAGCCGTTACTCAACACGATGAAGCCGTCAGTCCAGGAATCATTCAAGAAATCAGCAAGGGTTATCTCAACGCCACCGGCGGAGTCAAACCTGATGTCGCCGAGCGCCGTAGTTACTTTAGGGAGTTCCCAGACGGGTCTAAGGCCGCGGCTGACGTTAGCAGTCGGTATCACCTGGCGGGTGTGCCGAAACGACCAGCGGTTGAAGGGCGCCTGCTGCCAGTTGTGTAGACCGACACGCAATTCCGGAGGAGGCGGATGACCAACCATCACGCCCAATTGGACAGCGGTCGGGTGCCTGCTGGTGCGCTCCCTGATCACGCGAGGATCATGGTCGCGCTCAAGCGCCCTTGTCAAGGAGACCCAGCATGCGTACGCTGCTGCAGTGAGTCTCGAAGGTCGGATCGCGGTAATAACGGGAGCAGCCGGCGGCCTGGGTCGCACCCTCTGCGCGACCTTCACTCGCGAAGGCGCCCGCGTTGTAGCGGTAGACCTTCGCGGAGACGGCTGCTTGCTTGCCGACGTCGGGACGGCTGAAGGAAATCGAGCCATGGTCGATGAGACGCTGAACCGGTACGGGCAGCTGGACATCCTGGTTCTCAACGCTGGAACCCAGCTGGTTGCGCCGATTGCTGACTACGCCGAGCACGATTGGGACCGACTCATGAACGTGATGGCGAAAGGTCCTTTTCTTGCCATTAAGTACGCCTGGCCCTCACTTACCAGGCGTCCCGGCGGCCGGATCATCGCCATTGGCTCGGTCCTGTCGCTCGTTGGAGAGCCGTTCAAGCCGGCGTACGTGGCCGCGAAGCACGCGGTCTTGGGCCTGATTCGGGTGGCCGCCCTTGAAGGGGCGTCCGTCGGGCTGACGGCCAACGTCGTCGCTCCGGGATGGATGCGCACGCCGATTGTCGAGAACCAGCTGGCCGACCAGATGCGGCTGCGAGGGCTCACCCGCGACCGGGTCATCGCTGAGATGGTCGCCTCACAACCAGGCAAGCGTTTTCTGGAGACTGCGGAAGTAGCCGAGCTGGTCGCCTTCCTGGCCTCGGACCGAGCATCGGGCATCACGGGTGCCTGCCTTCCTGTCGACCTCGGGGCCCTGACGACGTAAATCTCGGCCCGTAGATTCACCGGGCCGTTGACAAGCGACCAAACTCGGTATAGCTTTGCGACAGCGAAATCGCGAACGCCGTTCGTACATCCGAACACGCGAGGAGGGGATCCGAGCGATGGCCACTACGCAGGGCGCCGCGGCGTCGTCCGCCAAGCGGCAGTTGATCGAAGAGCACAGCTACGACTACGTGCCGGTGACCGAGCGACACGGAGAAACTCGATCGCTGTTCTTCGTTTGGTTTGGAGCAAGTGCCCACGTCCTTACTGTGGTGACGGGTGCTATTGCGATTTCATTGGGAATGAATTTCTGGTGGGCGCTCGTGGCGATCCTGGCCGGCAACCTGCTCGGTGCCATCTTCATGGCTCTGCATTCTGCCCAGGGTCCGCAACTCGGGCTACCCCAGGTGATTCAGAGCCGTGCTCAGTGATTCTGGTGCTGGTATGGGCGATGTACATCGCCTTCGCCGCTTTCGACATCTTGCTGGCTGGGCAGGGATTCCAGGGAATCATCGGCGGCAACCTCACGCTCTGGATGATCCTCATGACGGCTGCCCTCCTGTTGCTGGCGGTCTTCGGCTATGACTGGATCCACCTGTTCATGAAATATCAGACGTGGGCCTACGTCGCGATCTTCGTTCTGGTCGCCGTCGTGCTTGTTGTCCACGGCCTTCCACTCTCCACGCTGAACCATGGGGCGTTCAGTTTCAGCAACCTCCTGCTTGCCACATCGGTGATTGCCGTCTATCAGATCTCTTATGCGCCCTACGTCTCCGATTACTCGCGGTACTTGGCGCCCGAGAAGGCCACAGGGACTTTTTGGAATACGTATTGGGGGACATGCATCGTATCGATCGCACTGATGACCCTGGGCGCAGCCGTTGCCTCGTTAGCTCCGACTGCTCAGACGTTAACCGAGGTGAAAGTAATCGGCGGCAATACGCTCGGTTCGATCCTGGTCCTGCTGCTCGCTTTCGGCCTGCTTCCACCGTCGGCGATGAACATCTACGGAGGCATTCTCTCGACATTGACGATTGGGAACAACTTCAGCAAATTCCGTTCCACCGTTCCCTTACGGATCGTGGTTGGTGTCGGCGTGTCCGTGATCGCCCTGCTGGTTGCGACTGCCGGTCAGGGCAACTTCATGAACTCCTTCGAGAATTACCTGGCGGCGCTTCTTTACTTCCTCGTCCCCTGGACCGCGATCAACCTGACCGATTTCTACCTGGTCCGTGGCGGGAAGTACCGGACCGAAGACTTCTTCAACCCCGCGGGTCCCTTTGGAAACTTCGCCTGGCGTGGTTTGCTGGTGTATTTCCTGACGTTTGCCGTCGAAGTGCCATTCATGAACACAAGCGTGTTCCAGGGCCCGATCTCGAAAGCGATGGGTGGTGCTGACATCGCCTGGATTGTTGGACTGGTTGTGGCGATCCCGCTGTACTATGTCCTGGCGCGGAATCCGAAAGCCGGGACTCCGGACGTTTCGGACCTCTCCAAGTGGCTGGAGCCTGCGGGCACCAAGGGCGAGTAATCGGCCGTGGCAGCCCTTGCCACACCGACCGTGGACGCCGTTGATGCGTCGCAATCGGGGACGGCGCTTCACCGGTCGGTGACGCGTGCCCTACTGGCGCTGGAGCTGGTTGCCGAAAGTAGCAACCCGTTACCGCTCAGCACGCTAGCCGCTCGGCTCAAAGCGCCGAAGAGCTCGCTGCATCCGCTGCTGAAGGCACTGTTGGCCCGTCGGTATCTCGAGGTTGATAAGGAGGCTAACTATCGGCTGGGTATTCGAGCCGCGGAGCTTGGCGCTGCATATCTAAACCGGATCACGCCGCTCAAGGGGGTGCACCCTGAACTCATCGTACTAAGTCGTGAGCTGAATATGACGGCGCACTTCGCGATCGTCGACGGTACGGATGCGCTCTACCTGGCCAAAGAGGATGCACCCGGCGTCGGAATCAGGCTCGCGAGTGCGGTTGGAACTCGCCTGCCGGCGGAACTGACCGCCGTCGGCAAAGCGAACCTCGCCTTTGTCACGGGGTCACTGGCAGACTCTCGACCGGCTCTTGCCGGGGAGCTGGCCCAGGTTCGATCGCAGGGATTCGCGGTCGACGAAGGCCAAATTCTCACTGCCGTCCGCTGCATCGCCGCTCCGGTGTTCGATAACTCTGGCGAATGCTGCGGCGCGATCGGCGTCAGCTATCTCCGTGAAGGTGGACCTCCGGTGGAGAAGGTCGCGATCCGAGTACGGCAAGCCGCGGCGCGCGCCTCCCGTCAGCTCGGGGCGCGGATCGCGGGCCGGTGAGGCCGACGCCTCGCAGTGCCGTCGAATCGCTCGACCCGTACGTTCCTGGCAGAGCCGCGGAGGACGATGACCACGGCCTGGCATCCAACGAGTCCTGGTTAGGTCCTTCAGTCAGCGTTCGCTCGACGATCATCCGCGCCATCGACAAGATACATCGTTATCCCGACCCGCTCGCCACCGAATTGCGGCAGCGCATTGGCAGGGAGCTCGATGTCGATCCCGAGCAGATCGTAGTGGCGAATGGATCAGATGAGCTCATCTATTTGCTGTGTCTGGCCTATTTACGCCCCGGTCGACGAGTGGTCGTCGCTGATCCCCCGTACCGGCTTCACGACGTCGTGCCGAATCTCTTCGACGGGGACGTGGTCAAGGTCGCTCTTCGCAACTGGGTGCACGACTTACCCGCCATGGCGGAGGCTCAAGCCGACATCGCCTTTATTTGCAACCCGCACAACCCGACCGGGACGGTCGTTCCCGCGGAGGCTGTCAAAGCGTTCATCGACCAATCGTCGTCGACGTTGACGATTGTGGACGAGGCATACATCGACTTCGTTGAAAACGTCGATCGGCAATCCGCCCTCCCTCTGGCGCGGGAAGGACGCCTCGTCGTCCTTCGCACATTCTCCAATGCTTCGGCCGAGGTGGTGGAAGTTCTGCGACGGGTTCGGCCGCCATTTTCGGTCAACTCGCTAGCTCAAGCGGCCGGCCGGAATAGCCGAACTTGACGACCGCGAGCAGCGCCGGCGCAGGCGCGACGATGTTATCGGTATGAGGGCGAAATTGCGCGATGTCCTGGCCCGTGCCGGCTATCAAACCCTGGCGTCGCAGGCGAACTTCGTGACGGTTCTCGTGCCGCGGGAGGATGAATTTGTTGCTCGTCTCGCTGCCTTCGGCCTCAGCGTGCGGCCGGGAACTTCACTTGGGATGCCTGGGGCGGTTCGCATTACGGTCCCGCCGCCGCGCGGCCTGGCGATTCTCCAGGAGGCACTCGCCCAGGTCCCAGTACCGTGAGCAGGTTCCATAAACGGTCAATAGCCCATTACCGGGTCAACAACCCCGATAAGCGGTTGCCCGTTCAGGAATCGTGTGACGTTCTCGACAATGCGAAACCGGAAGAGTTCCCGTTCGAGATTGGGAGGATTCGCCGTGTGAGAGGTGATGATGCAGTTGTCGAGTTGCCAAAGCGGGTGGCCGTCTGGTAGCGGCTCAGGATCCGTTACGTCAAGGCCAGCTCCACCAATCCAGCGTTCTTGCAGCGCCCTGACCAGATCGTCCGCGTTGATCAGCTTGCCGCGCGCCACGTTTACCAACCAGGCGTCATGTTTCATGGCGCGCAGTTGCCGCTCGGCGATCATTCCCTCGGTTTCCTGTGTGAGCGGTGCAGCGAGAACGACTAGGTCGGCGTCTCCGAGCGCTTCCAACAATCGACTAAACAATACGGTCGTCATGACGCCCGGCATTGACCCGGGACGCTGGCGGACGACCGTCACAGTGGCGCGAAACGGACGGAGAAGCTGGACGACCTCCTGGGAAATTCCACCAGCGCCAACGATCGTCACGTGGGCATCGAAGAGCGTCTTAGCAGGACCTCTACGCCAGGTCTTCCAACGAGCGCCCGCGTCGAGGTGCCGGAAGCCGGCGATCGCGAGGCCTAGCGCGTGTTCAGCGCATGGCTCCGCATACACGCCTTTGGCTGCGGTCCAGACGCTAGTCCCATCCCTGATTAACGGGAGATATGATTCGACGCCGGCGGAAGGAAGCTGAATCCAGCGGAGATGCGGTGCAAGCTTAAGGGCTACCTGCAGGTCTGCCGGCGCTCCATACCAGATTAAGGCCTCCGCCACGTCGAGTGAAACCACGCGACCGCCGGCGTCGACGACAGCCTGACCCATCCAGCCGGCTTCGTCCTCCGGTGCCACGGCAATCCCACGGGACATCCTCTATAGGGTAGACAGGCGGCCCCCGGAGCAGGGATAAATGTGGCCATAGAGCTTTGTGCCGTTGGTTGCGAGGTCGCGGCATTTCCTGGCCAGAGGCTACGGCATTTCCAAAAACAGGGTTCCGTTAAAGAAGAGTTGAAGAGGCGTGCTGGTCGAGTTCAAGTCGAATTAAAGTTGAGAGGGACACACGGCTCAAAATTGGACGGTTTCGGGAGTCCGCACTAGAAATGCCGTAACCGGCGTACCCGGTTCGCGAGTTCGAATCTCGCCCGCTCCGCCACCACGCCAAGTGATTGCCTTTCATCGGCCACGGACGCATGCAGCTGGTGCGGCACGGCTTCGGAGCGCCGCTGAGGCAAGGTTAGCCTCGGAGCCAGGTTGAACCCGTGCGTGAGTTCAGGTAAAGTCCCGGTGACGGTGCGTCCTTCCAGCCGCCGGTGGGCGGCATTACTCGCATTCGCCGTCAGTGCAACGGCTGCACTGCTGGTTCCCCTCCCCTCTAACGCCGCCCCCTCGAACTGGCTGGCGCTCGACGGCAACGTGCGCCTCACCCCTCCGGCTGGAGTGACGTTCGACTGGGCCAACTCCGGCTCAGCGTCTCCCGTCCCAACCTGTCCAGCCGGCGCTGTTAACGTGACCGGTACCGGCGGACTCTTCAACTGCGGTACGCCCGGCGCGAGCGGCGCTCCGCCCGGGGCGCCGGCGCTCACACCGGCGGCGCTCGCCGATCCAAGCCGGATCTCGAGCACCTTCATCGTCGATCCCCTCTCGTCCGACACCACCCCGTGTGGGGTATCGAATGACCCCACCACGTTCACGACGTCGGTGAAGAATGGCGATGCCATTAACGGGATAACGTTCGGTCCCGGAAAGGTGCCGAACAAGAACGACCTGGACAATGTCTACGCGGTGAGCCATGGCACCTCCGCCCGTCCCGAACTGTACTTTGGCGCCGAGCGCCTGAGCGATAACGGTGACAGCCACATCGACTTCGAGTTCCTACAATCGATCGTCGGGCTCACTGCCGGCTGTTCGGGCAACTTTATCGGCCACCGGACGGAAGGCGACCTCCTGGTTGCGGTCGACTTCACGGGTGGCGGCGGCATCGCGACGAACGCGCTCTACCAGTGGCACTGCAATGCCGAGCCGGGACCGCAACCGGCGGACGGGACGGTCTGCGATCCGGGAGGTACGGCCCACTATCAACCGATCGCCGTACCTGGTTCGACCGGCTTTACGGTCAACGGTGCGATCGTCGCCTGCGGCGGCTGGATCTGTCGAGATACCGGCGGCGTCACCACCCAGCTGGCCGCCAATGACTTCCTGGAAGGTGGCCTCGATCTCACGGTGCTGAGCTTCACGGGATGCTTCCACACCTTTCTTCCGCACACGCGGACGGCGCAATCGTTCTCTGCCGCCCTGACCGATTTCGCCGGTCCGTCGCCCCTGACGACCTGCCGGATACCGGCGATGACGACCGCATCGAGCCCGACCGGGTTTAATCAGGCGCCCGGGGTGGTGGCTAGCGACCATGTGACCGTGCATGATCCAGCCGGGAGCGCGACGCCGGCGGGCACCGTCGCCTTCTTCCTCTGCGGCCCGAGCCAGGTCACGGCTGGTGGCTGCGCGACTGGAAACCCGGTGGGGGCCGCCAAGCCTTTGATCGCCGGAGCGGCCACATCGGACGCGACCGCCGCGACGACCGCACTCGGAACGTACTGCTGGCGCGCGGTCTACACGCCCGGGAGCGCCAGCGTCGGGATCTTCGACACCGCCGGGCACACGGATGCGGGTCCCGAGTGCTTTTCGGTTGGCGTCCCGGGGCCCCCGGCTGCGGGCCGCGGGCTGAATCTGCCGATGCCGCCTCCCGACTTCGTGCCCGCCACCGCCTTGCGGGATGATGCTCCGGTCGAGATCAGCATCCCTGCTCAAGGGATCGACGCACCGGTGGAACGCGTTGGCCTTCTGACAAATGGCGCGATGGCGGTGCCGCAGTTCGTGTCGGATGCCGGCTGGCTTGAGAGCGGTTCCGCGCCGGGCTCGGTTGGCAACGCCGTGATCGGCGGA
>VBGO01000400.1 GCA_005882525.1 Chloroflexota bacterium | reverse complement strand
ATCGACGTCGAGGGCTTCGAACTCGAGGTTCTGCGGGGCGCGACGGACCTGTTAGGGCGGGACGACCCACCCGCCTGGATCATCGAAGTCAATGGCTTGAGTGAGCGGTATGGCGCGGGAGACGCGGCTATCGAAGAAATTTTTCGCCGGCACGACTACGGCATGTACCTCTACGATGCCCGGACCAATCGGCTCCTGGATGCTTCCAGCGCCGGCTTTCGCACGACCTACGACGACCGATCACGTTGGATCGCCGAGGTTGGCATCAACGTGCTCTTCATCCGAGGTGTCGAGAACACGGTCGAGCGTTTGGCTCGAGGGCGCTAGTGCGGATCGGCATCGACACGCTCTTTCTGGACGGACGGCCAAGCAGTCTGGCGAACTTCGTTCGGGAACTCACCACCCATCTCGGCCAGGCGACCGGCAGCGACGACTACGTCGTCTTCGCCACCAGGCGCGTCCAACGGCTGCTTAGCGGCCTCAGCGGTCCTCGCGTCCAATTCGTCACCTGCGCGGTCGGCAACGAGGCGATGATTCCGCGGATCCTCTACCAGCAATCGTGGCTACCGGTCCTGGTCCACCGTCATCGCATCGATGTCATGTGCTGCCTGGCCGACGTGGCGCCGCTCGCCGTGCGTGTTCCGGTGGTGTTGAAAGTCAATACGCTGCACCACTACACGACGCCGGCCGCCCTTGGCCAGTGGCGACGCTGGTACCGGACGGCGATGATTCGGGCGTCGGCGCGCATGGCGGCGGTGATCGTCGCCAACTCACGCGCGAACGCGGCGGACATCGTGAGCTATCTTCGTGTTCCTCCCGAGCGGGTCAGACTGGTTTACGAAGCCGTTGACGAGGCCTTCACGCCCCGGGAGAAAGCCGCAGAGCTCTGGGACCGGCTGTCGTCGAAGTTCGCAGTATCCCTCCCCTACATCCTCTTCGTGTCGGCTCTCTACCCGTACAAGAACGTCGACATTGCGATTCGGGCCCTTGCCCTCCTGCACGAGCAGTACCATTGGCCGGGCTCGCTCATCGTCGCCGGCGCGGATTTGTTTGGAACTCAGGCCACCTCGCAGGCACTCGGGCAGCGACTCGGTATCCATGAGAAGCTGCGTTTCCTCGGGCCGGTGCCCCAGGGCGACCTGCCCGACCTCTATTCGGGGGCGTCCGTTTTCGTTTACCCGTCCGCCTCGGAAACCTTTGGGAAGCCCGTCGTTGAAGCCATGCGTTGCGCCACGCCCATCGTGGCGTCAAACGCCGGGTCGATTCCCGAGGTCGCGCAAGATGCGGCCATCCTGGTCGATCCGTCGGACGCGCCGGGAATGGCCCAGGCCATCCACGAAGTGCTGACCGATCACGCGCTGCGAGAGCGGCTGGTTGCCGCCGGCCTCCGGCGGTCGCGCGATTTTTCCTGGGGCACGGTGGCTGACGGTTTCCGAGCCGCGCTGCGGGAGGCCACTCGCTGAAGCTCCTCTTCCTGAACCACAACGTGGCTCACACCCGCGGCACATTCTTTCGGGCCTACGCGCTGGCCACGCAACTGACCCTGCAGGGTCACGACGTGACGCTGATCACCACCTCGGCAAGCTCCCGGTTTGGGCTTCATTCCAGGGTGAGCGCTGGGGTCACCCTCGTCGAGTCGCCGGCCATCCTGTCGTCATCGGTTGATCTTATCCACGCCTTCGATTCGCGGCCGACGGTCATCATCCCGGCACTGGGGCTCCGCAAGCGGACCCGGGCAAGCCTGGTCATCGATTGGGCCGATTGGTGGGGCCGCGGAGGCACGATCGAAGAGCGCCCATCGAGCGGGTTGGTCCGGAGTCTCGTGAGGCGGCCGGAAACCTATTTCGAAGAATCGTTCCGAACGAGGGCCGATGCCACGACCGTGATCAGCCGCGCGCTGCGCGACCGCGCGGTTGGCCTGGGCGTTCCGAGGGAGACGATCAGCACCTTGCCGTCGGGCTCCGACATCGAGTGGATTCGTCCGCTCGATCGTGCGGAGGCACGCCGCGCGAGTCGCCTGCCCGAGCAGGGCCCGGTCATCGGGTACCTGGGGGTTGCGCTTCACCGCGATCAGCAGCTGCTGGCCACGACGGTCATGGAGCTGGTCAACCGCCGCAACGATCTCCGGGTCCTGCTGATTGGCAGGCCCGGCATTCAATTGCCGGAACATCCACGGATCATCCACACCGGCTTCGTCCAACGAGACCATCTACCATACTTCCTGGGGGCCTGTGATGTGTTTTTGTTGCCGCTAGTCGACTCGATCGCGAACCGGGGGCGGTGGCCGTCGAAGATCAATGATTACCTTGCCGCCGGCCGACCGGTGGTCGCCAGCGCTGTCGGCGACATCGCGGACCTTTTCCAACGGGGCAGGATCGGAGTCCTGGCCGGTAGCGAGGTGGAAGGGCTGGTGGCGGCGTGTCTGGACCTCCTGGATAACCCCGGCCTGGCGGTTGAGATCGGCAAGAATGCCCGGACGTTCGCCGAGACGGAACTGTCCTGGAGCCGCATCTCAGCGGGATTCCTCGAGGCCTACGAGTGCGCCCTGAGACGGCGGGCGCGATCGGCATGATTCGCCGGCGGAGGGGCTCGATGGTCGAGAATGGCTCGCAGATGGACGAGTCGCGAATTGTCCTCGAAAGACCCGTGCCCTGGCAGCGAGCCATTAAACGGCTTCTGGACATGGTGGGCTCGGCAGCCTTGCTGGTCCTGCTGTCGCCGGTGATGATCCTGATCGCGCTCGCTGTGCGGATCACCTCACCAGGACCGATCCTCTATCACTGGCGCGTCGTCGGCCTGAACGGCCGGCCCTTCACCGGATACAAGTTCCGGAGCATGGTGCGGGACGCCGATACGCTCAAGGAGCAGCTGCTGCTCGAAAACGAGATGCGCGGACCGGTTTTCAAGATCCGCGCCGATCCCCGCGTGACCGGGCTGGGCCGATGGCTGCGCCGATACAGCCTCGATGAGCTCCCGCAACTGTGGAGCGTCCTCAAGGGGGACATGAGCCTGGTCGGGCCAAGGCCGGTCTTCCCCAAGGAATACCAGCAATTCGAACCCTGGCAACGACGAAAGCTGACCGTCGTGCCCGGGCTGACCTGCACCTGGCAGGTGAACGGCCGCAACGGCGTCGCGGACTTCGACGACTGGGTTCGCATGGACCTGGCCTACATCGACAATTGGTCGATCTGGCTCGACCTCATCATCCTCCTGAAAACGGTTCGGGCGGTCCTCAAAGGAACCGGGCGTTGACGCTGCGGGTGCTCGTGACCGGGGGAGCCGGGTTTATCGGCTCTCACACCGCCGACGCCCTGCTCGGCCGGGGCTACCGCGTCCGGATCCTCGACAACCTCCAGCCGCGCGTCCATCCACACGGCAAGCCGGCATATCTATCGCCTGACCTCGAGTTCATCCAGGGCGACGCGACCGACCGCCGGGCTCTCGAGCGAGCCCTGGCGGGTGTCGACTACGTCATGCATCTGGCCGCCTACCAGGACTATCTCCCGGATTTCTCCACCTTCGTCCACGTCAATACGGAAAGCGCCGCCCTGATTTTCGAACTCATCGTCGCGCATCGTTTGCCGGTTCGAAAGGTCGTCTTTGCATCGTCGCAGGCGGTCGCTGGCGAGGGCCGCTACCGGTGCGAGGAGCACGGCGTCATCCTTCCGGAGCAGCGTTCGCTGGAGCAACTCGAGCGAGGTGACTGGGAGATCAAGTGTCCCGAATGCCATCGCGTGATGGAGTCGCTGCTCATCGACGAGTCCATCTGCCGGCCGCACACCGCCTACGGGATTTCAAAGTACGCCATCGAGATGTTGGCCGGGACGCTGGGGGGCCGCTACGGGATTCCCACAGCCTCGATGCGCTACACCTACGTTCAAGGATCTCGCAACTCATTCTTCAACGCCTACTCGGGAATCTGTCGAAGCTTCGCCTTGCGCATCCTGAACGGGAAAGCGCCGATCTGTTACGAGGACGGCGCGCAGCTTCGGGACTATGTCAATGTCGCGGACGTGGCCCAAGCAAACGTGGTCGCCATGGAGGCGCCGCCCAACGGTCATGTCGTGCTCAACGTCGGTGGGGGCAAACCCATCACGGTTCTGCAATTCGCCGACATCATTCTCCGGGCGTGTGTGTCGAACCTGGAGCCTGTCGTCCCGGGCTCATTCCGGGTCGGCGACACGCGCCACACGGTGTCGGACATCTCGGCCATGCAGCGCCTGGGCTGGAGTCCGGCCGTTCCCGTCGAACAAAGTGTCCGGGAGTACCTCGACTGGATGAGCGCCTACCGCGACACCCGCCCCTACCTCGAGGAGGCCGAACGGGTCATGCAGCAACAGAACGTTGTCCGCGCCGCGACGGTGCGGAGATGACCGACCGTCCGACGATCGCGATCGTCGGCGCCTGGCACCAGGCCTGCGTCCTGGCGGGCTGTTTCGCCGAAATGCAGTACCAGGTCAGCGGGATTGTCCCT
>VBGO01000399.1 GCA_005882525.1 Chloroflexota bacterium | reverse complement strand
TCGAGGGGATCGGCACCGGCTATACGACCTTCCCCGGCAAGAGCGCCCAGGACATGAAGAAAGCCGTCCTCGCCAGGCAGACCAAGGCCTTCGGCGAGTACTGGGACTTCGTCACGCATCGCCGGATCGCCCAGCTCAAGTTCCGGCGGATCGGCCGCAACTGGGCCCGCATGGGACGGTCGGCCGTCCGTGCCTTCGCCAGGGGTTGACGTGATGAAGGGAAGCACCGCAGCACCGGCCGCGCGTTCGGCCCAAGCGTGAAGATCGCCCTCGTCTCCGCCTATGACTACGCCCACCCAGGCGGAGTGACCGAGCACGTCCGGCACCTGGCCGCCGGGCTCCGGCGGCGGGGCCATGACGTCACCGTCTTCGCCCCCTGTTCGGACCGTGAGCTGGCCGAACGGGACAGCGACTTCATCCGGGTGGGGCGGCCCTTCCCTATCCCGATGCATGGTTCGGTGGCCCGCATCACGGTCAGCCTCCATCTCACCAACCGGATCAAGCATTACGTTCGGGAGGGCGACTTCGAGGTCATCCATTACCACGAGCCGCTGATGCCGGTGCTGCCGGTGACGGCCTTGCGTTTCTCCAAGACCTGCAACGTGGGAACCTTTCACGCATTCGCGCGCTCGAACATCGGCTACTACTACGGCAAACCGCTGCTGAAGCGCTACGTTCGCCGGCTGCATGCGCGAATCGCCGTGTCGAACCCGGCTCGCGAGTTCGTCCGGCAGTATTTTCCGGGCGACTATCGCGTCATCCCCAACGGGATCGACGTCAGGCGCTTCCAGAACCAGGCGCCCTACCCCCCGCTGCGCGACGGTATGACCAACCTCCTCTTCGTTGGCCGGCTCGAGCACCGCAAAGGCCTTGGGTACCTGTTGCGGGCTTTCGCCCAGCTCAAGCCGCAGTACCCGAATTTACGACTCATCATCGTCGGTGATGGGCCACTGCGACGCTGGTATGGCAACTTCCTGGCCCGCAAACAGCTCGATGATGTCGTGATGGCCGGCTACGTGCCCGCCTCGGAATTGCCCCGCTATTACGCCAGCTGCGACATCTTCTGCTCACCGGCGACCGGCGATGAAAGCTTTGGCATCGTGCTCCTGGAGGCGATGGCCTCCGGAAAGCCGATCGTCGCCACCAGCATCGACGGTTTCCGTGAGGTGGTGACCCACGGCCGCGAGGGCCTGCTGGTGGAACGCAAGAGTCGTCGGCAGCTGTCCTACGCCCTGCAGACGCTGATCAACAACCCGGCCTTGCGCCAGGAGATGGGTCAGGCCGGCCTGGTCAAGGCGCGGCAATACGACTGGGAGCGCATCATCGACGAGGTCACCGACGTCTATCGCTCCGCGCGCGACCAGGCGCAGCCCGCCCGGTCGGTGCGGCTCGAGCCGAGCCTGAGTCCCCGCTGATGTTTACCCAGAAATTCCAGGCCTGGGTACGTCGCTGGGCGGAGCGGATCGTCAGCGTCTTCCGGGATTCGCCGATCACGCCGAACATGCTGACCCTCTTCGGGCTGCTGATCACCGGCGCCGGCGCCTTGCTGGTCGCCATCAACCAGCTGCTGTTGGGGGGCCTGGTCCTCGCCGTGGCCGGCTTCTTCGACATCTTCGATGGGGCGCTCGCCCGGGCCTCCGGCAAGGTCTACCGCTACGGCGCCTTCCTCGACTCGACCGTCGACCGCTACTCCGAGGGGGTCGTCTACCTCGGAATCCTGATCTACTTCCTCCAGCAGCACGACGGCCTGCGGCCGATCATCGTCCTGATCGCGCTGGCCGGGTCGTTCCTCGTCAGCTACGTGCGGGCCCGGGCGCAAAGCCTCGGCTTCACCTGCGACGTGGGCATCCTCGCTCGACCCGAGCGGGTGGTGATCATCGTGGCGGGGCTGCTGCTCGAATCGGTCGGTGTCAGGTTCGGATCATGGACGCCATTGACAGTGGCGCTCCTGATCCTGGCGATCGGCACCAACTTCACCGCGGTCCAGCGAATCTGGGTCGTCTGGCAACAGAACCGAGCTGAGCTGCGCGCCATCCGGGGGCCGGCCGCCTCGGTCGGTAGTGACGCCCCGACCCCGCCGCAGCCGGTCCGCGCGGCTATGCGACGCTTCTTCGAAAACCTGGGCAAGACCTAGATCGTCGTCGCGACACTAGGTATCATGTGGGCGTGCAGGTCGCCATCTACGCCGACCGTGACCCGGCTGGCAAGAAGTTCATCGCCACCCTGCGGCGACGCCTGAAGAACGAAGAGATCCGCGCCTGGCAGGTGCAGAAACTGGCGCCCTTCACGCTGGTGCATTCCGGCGATCGTTACGCAAAGATCCGCGTCACCTTCGTCCCGGCCGGCACGCCGAGTTTCAGCCGGGCTGCCCGGGCGGGTGCGCTCGGCGCATTTAAGAACCCCGAGCCGGCGCTGCTCGCCACCGTCTCGGATGGCCCGTCCGCGGACCGCGTGCTCGGCTTCGTGGTCGGCATGCTCACCCGCCACGCCGAACCATTGGGCGTGTCCGGCGTCGGCATCCCGTTCGGCAAGTCCGCCGTCCGCCGCTAGCTCGTCTCGGTCTCGGTGGCCAGGTTTGTAAGCCCCTTTTCCGCCTTCCAAATAACCATGGGAAGCGGGGGAAGTCAGCAGCGTCGCAAGGCAGGGGGCCGGGGTCCCTATAGCGAATAGTCGGCCGAGAAGCTCGCTAAGTTGGGTCGGCTTCCCAGGCCTGGTACGCGTTCGATCGTCTTCTGTCCATTCGATTGCGCAGCGCTTCCATGTCCAATCCCGATTGCTCAGCCCTAGCCATAAGAGCCTCCCGGCGGGATCGCAGTTTCTGCTCCGCCTCCTGGAGTAGGTCCGGATCGAGCCCCACCCGCGTGCGGTACTCGCGAGCAGGCGTTACTAGCCTTGGCGCCCAGAGAATTGCGAGCTCTCGTAACAGGGCTTCTGTTTCTTCTTCACCAGCGAGCTCAACCAGCTCAGATATCAAAGCATCGATCTCCATGCTATAGACCGGCATCTGGTGTGTAACGATGTCGGTCAACGGATGGTCCCCTACCCTTCCGTTCATTTATCCAACATTACCGTGCGAACCAACTCCCGCTCCAGTCGCTAGCTCCGTTCCGTTTCCGTGGCGACGCCGCCGCGAAGCCCGAATAAATGTTTCTGCCAAGCCAGGTAGATGACGATCGCCACGTTGATCAGCAGGATGCTGATTCGGACCGGCGTCTGACGACGGAGGACCTCCTCGACCTCCAGTGGGATGCCGATGCAGCCGGCGATCACCGTCAGATACTCCGCCCAGCGCCGGCGGCGCGCGAGCCCGACCGCCTCGGTCAGCTCCAGCGCCGCGAAGAGCAGCGCGCCGATCCCGGTCAGCAGCACCGTGCGGGTGGAGAACTGGCCGATGGGCCGCAGCACGGTCGAGAGGATCCTGGGGATCACCCGCCGCTCAGGATTCACGTCGAGTTCGGATACCCACTGGCGGACCAGCGACACCACCCCCCGGCTGTTGGTCAGCAGTGCCACGCCGAGCACCAGCACCAGCGTGCCAACGATGGCGCGCTCCAGGCCCGCCCGAGCTCCCGCTTGGCCCGCTGCCAGAAGGTCACTGCGGCAGGGCTTCGAGCAGGCGATCGAGATCCTCGTCGCTGTTGTAGTAGTGAGCCGAGGCACGCAGGAAGTCACTGCGCAGCGAAACGATGACGCCGGCCTCACGCAAACGGGTCTGAAGTTCGGCAGGCACCATCCGTGGATGGCGGAAGGACACGATGCCGGAACGTTCCGATGGCAGCGCTGGTTTGAGCACCAGCTCGTAGCCGCGGCGCGGCAGCTCGTCACGTAAACGGTCGGCAAGCCGAAGCACCACCTCTTCGACCGCCCGCGAACCGGCCCGCAGCAGCAGGTTAACCGCGGCGCCCATGCCGAGAATGCCCGGATAATTCGGGGCCGCTTCCTCGAAGCGGCGGGCATCCGGCTTCAGCGTGAGGTCGTATTGGAAGTACTCCTCGTCACGCACCACGCTATCGGTGCCAATGGTCACCGGGTTCAATCGTTCCAGCATCCGCGGCCCGACGTAGGCGAAGCCCACGCCGATCGGACCCAGCAACCACTTCTGGGCCCCGGCACACAGGAAGTCGACCGGCGCACTCGACAAGTCCAGGTGCATCGCACCGGCGGCCTGGATCGCGTCGACCACGAGCAGGGCGTCGTGGCCTTTCAACGCGGTACGCAGGGCGTCCAGGTCGGTCCGAAAGCCGCTCCAGAACTGTACCGCACTGATCGCCACCACCCGAGTGCGGCGATCGCAGAGCCGCGCCAGCGCCTTGAGGTCGATTCGGCCCTGCTCGGGACGGTAGAGCCGGAGTTCGACGCCCTTTCGCTTGAGGCCCATCCAGGGGTAGATGTTGGCGGGAAACTCTCGATCGACGCCGACGATATTGTCACCCGCCTCCCAGTCGAGGCCGGCGGCCACCAGGCCGAGTCCCGATGTGGTGTTCTTGGTGAAGGCGATCGATTCGGGGCCGACCGCGAGCAACTCCGCGACTCGAACGCGGACCTGGCCGCGCAACCGTTCCCAGTGCGCCAGGTCGAAGGGCTCCTCGGTCAGGCGGCCGAGGAACACCTCCATGGTCGAGCGCACCGGCGTTGACAAGGGGGCAATGGCCGCGTGGTCGAGATAGGCATAGCGAGGCGCGATCGGAAACAGTGTTCGCATGTCGTTCGGCGTGAGCGGCATCCGCTGGGCACACTACACTAGGCATGTTGGTCGAGGCCTTTATCGATGTCTCGGACTTCGAGCGCGTCGACATGCGCGTCGGCCGCGTCCTCGAGGCCGAGCCCTTTCCAGAAGCCCGCAAGCCGGCCTACAAGCTGCGCATCGACTTTGGACCCCTCGGCATCCGCCGCTCCAGTGCCCAGCTGACGGTGCACTACCGTCCGGAGGAGTTGCGCGACAAGCTGGTGATCGCCGTCCTCAATTTTCCGCCGCGACAGATCGGTCCGGTCCGCTCCGAGGTCCTGGTGCTGGGTGTGCCCGACCCCGGTGGCGCCGTGGTCCTGCTGGAGCCGAGCGTCGACGTACCCCTTGGGGGTCGCGTCTTTTGAGCGTGCCGCCGTTGACCCCCTACCTGGTGAGCGAGTGGCACGATC
>VBGO01000398.1 GCA_005882525.1 Chloroflexota bacterium | reverse complement strand
AGTACGTCGGCGGTGGGGACGCCGCGCCGAAGTTGCAGCGGCTCGGCTCCGGTGAGTGGGACCGTGCCAAGCGCAAGGTGCGCGAATCGGTCGAAGAAGTCGCCCGTGACCTGCTCGACCTGTACTCCAAGCGGCAGTTGGTCGAGGGCCACGCCTTTTCCGAGGACGGACCCTGGCAGCAGGAGCTCGAACAGTCCTTTCCTTACGACGAGACGCCCGACCAGATCCAGGTGATGGCAGAGATCAAGTCCGATATGGAGGACTCCCGTCCGATGGACCGGCTGCTTTGTGGCGATGTCGGCTTCGGGAAGACCGAGCTGGCGGTGCGGGCCGCCTTCAAGGCGGTGATGGATGGCAAGCAAGTCGGGATCCTGGTGCCGACGACGGTGCTCGCCCAGCAGCATTTCCTGACCTTTCGCGAGCGCTTCCAGTCCTTCCCGGTGAAGGTCGACATGCTCTCCCGCTTCCGCTCCGATGCGGAGGCGACCGACATCCTGCGCCAGCTCCAGATCGGCGAGGTCGACGTCGTGATCGGCACCCATCGCCTGCTCCAGAAAGACGTGCGCTTCAAAGACCTTGGCCTGGTGATCCTGGACGAGGAGCAGCGCTTCGGCGTGATGCAAAAGGAGAAGCTCAAGCAATTGCGCGCCTCGGTCGACGTGCTCTCCCTTTCCGCCACGCCGATCCCGCGCACGCTGCACATGGCGCTCGCCGGCATCCGCGACCTCTCGGTCATCCAGACGCCGCCGGAGGAGCGGCTTCCGATCAAGACCTTTGTCACGGCCGATGACGACGACCTGATCAAGGAAGTCATTCAGCGCGAGCTGCAACGCGGCGGCCAGGTCTTCTACGTGTACAACCGGGTGCAGACGATCAAGAAAGCCGAGGAGCGGGTCAAGCGGCTGGTGCCGCAAGCGCGGGTGGTGGTCGGCCATGGACAGATGCCGGAGACGACGCTGGCCGACGTGATGCTGAAGTTCATCAAGGGCGAGGCCGACGTGCTGGTCTGCTCGACCATCATCGAATCCGGGCTCGATATCCCCAATGCGAATACGATCGTAGTCGTCGATGCCCATCGGATGGGGTTGGCCCAGCTCTACCAGCTGCGGGGACGGGTCGGTCGTGCCGGGCAACGCGCCTACGCCTACTTCCTCTACAACCCGCTCAAATCGCATTCGGAGAACGCCGACAAGCGGCTCGACGTCATCTCCGAGCTGCACGACCTGGGATCCGGCTTCAAACTGGCGCTGAAGGACCTCGAGATCCGCGGCGCCGGGAACCTGCTCGGGGTCGAGCAGCACGGCGCCATCGCGGCGGTCGGCCTGGAGCTCTACAACTCGATGCTTCGCGAGGCGGTCGAGTCGCAGAAGACGGGGACGCCGGTCGAGATCCCCGCCGGCCTCACGCTCGACCTGCCCATCGAGCACTTCTTGCCACGCGAGTTCGTTCCCGACGAGAAGCTCCGGCTGCAGGTCTACCACGATCTCGCCGAGGTCGAGGACGAGGAAGGGCTCGCCGCCGCCGAGCGCAACCTGGTCGACCGCTTCGGCAAGCTCCCATCGCCGGTCCGCAACCTTCTTTATGCGCTGCGCGTCAAACGGCTGGCGCGGGCCGCCGGCGTGGCCGTGGTCGAAACCGACGGCGACTGGTTGGTAATGCGACTGCCGGTCGGATGGAACGGCGACGAACGCCGGCTCGAGGCGCAGTTCCGATCGATCCTCTACGTCCGGTTCGGCAAGGTCCGGATCTCCATGACCCAGGCCGGCGCCCAGTGGAAGGAGCGCCTGATCGACGTCCTCGGGGAGATCGAACGCCTGGGCCAGGTCGCCGTCGCCGTCTAGAGTTGATCCAGCCTCCGCCCAGTAGCATGAGGCGCGTGCAGCAGCGCCGCGTCGTGACCACCGGCCGCAAATGGGAGGCCATCGTCGGTTATGCGCGCGCGGTGCGAATCGGTCCCTTGATCGAGATCTCCGGCTGCGCCCCGACCGCCGACGACGGCTCCACCGTCGGCGACGGCAACGTCTACGAGCAGACCCGGCAATGCCTGCGGGTGATCGGCGAGGCGCTGGCGGGGGTGGGCGCCGGTTTCGACGACGTCACCCGGACCCGGATCTATACCACCGTCCCGCGACGCTGGCGCGAGATCGGCAGGGCCCACGCGGAAGTATTCGGCGCGATCAAGCCGGTCACGTCGCTGGTCGGCGTGCGCGGCCTGCTCGAGCCCAAGTGGCTGGTGGAGATCGAAGCCAGTGCCTACCGTGCCAACGACTGACGACATTCGCCGGATTGGCGAGCTGGTCGACGTCGTCCGCCGGCTGCGCTCGCCCCAGGGTTGTCCCTGGGACCGCGAGCAGACGCACGCCTCGCTCCGGGCCACGATGCTGGAGGAGGCCTACGAAGTGCTGGAGGCGATCGACGAGCAGTCGATGCCCAAGCTCCGCGAGGAGTTGGGTGATGTCCTCCTGCAGGTGCTGATGCAATCCGTGATCGCCGATGAGGCGGGTGAGTTCACCGTTGGCGATGTCGCCGACGCCGTCCGTGAAAAGCTGGTGCGCCGCCATCCGCATGTCTTTGGATCCACCGTCGTCAGCGGCGCGGATGAGGTCGTTCGCAACTGGGAGGCGCTCAAGGCGGAGGAATACGGCCGCGAGTCCGCGCTCGACGGCGTCCAGCGCTCCCTGCCAGCCCTGCAATGGGCCTGGTCGCTGCAACGGCGGGCG
>VBGO01000397.1 GCA_005882525.1 Chloroflexota bacterium | reverse complement strand
GGCCGTCGATGGAAGCGGTGGGCGATCTTGTTCGCAATCGCCACTGTCGTGGCCCTCCTTGGGATAGGCGGGCTAAAACTGCTGAGTAATACGCTGGCGGTCCAGGCCGAGGCAAACCAGGCCAAAGGCGAGCTTCTGGCTGGAGCCACCATTGTCAGGGACGCTGGAGCCAAGCTGACCCCGGCGCAATTAACACAGGCCATCCACGATTTCAGGCTCGCGGAACGACATTTCAGGCATGTGCGTGGCGTCCTGACCGCCAGCCGATCGTTCGCGATCATGGCTCGTGTTCCGTTGGCGAGACGCCAGATCTCTGCGGCGACCGACCTTAGCGACATCGGTATCCACGGTGCGGTGACAGGAAGACTCATGGCTGAGGCCGTCAGTACCAGCCTTCTAGAGCCATTACCGAACGCTGGGAATCATCTCGATCCCGGCCAAAAAATTCTAGCGCTGCTTGACCTGCTGGACCCCAAGCTCAACCAGCTAACCAGTGAGCTCGACCTGGCTGTGGCCGACCGTGCACGAATACCCTCGTTCGGCCTCTTGCCCCAAATCTCCACGGCGGTCCGTCAGCTCGATGCCAAGATCGATCTCAAGGCGCTCAGGACAAGCCTTCTCGCCCTTAGGGCGGACGAGCCGGGGGTGCGCCAGTTGCTCGGGGCGACCGGTCCCAGGTCGTACCTCGTCCTCGAGCAGGACCCGGCAGAGTTGCGGGGAACCGGCGGCTTTATTGGCAGCGTTGCATTCCTGGGCTTCGATCGTGGCAAGATGGCTCCCTTTGATCCGCAGGATATCGACAAGCTCGATGAGAATCCGAATGGGACCTTCGTCCTGGGCGGGCCCGGTACAAAAACACATGTCAATCCGCCGTACCCCTTGGAATACACGTTCAAATTGCAGAGCTGGGAGCTTCGCGATGCGAACTGGTCCCCTGACTTTCCAACTGCGTCGCGCCAGGCGGAATTCCTCCTGAATCGCGAGCGTGGCACGAAGGTCGACGGCGTCATCGCTATCGATCCGTACTTCATCCAGCGATTACTGGCAATCGTTGGCCCGGTCTCGATTCCGGAGACCGGCGACGTTGTCGATCAGCACAACTTCTTTGACGTAACGCTTAGCCGGGTCGAGTTGACTACGTCCAACCGGAAGGCGTTCCTTTCATACGCTAGCAAACAGATTCTGGGTCGCGTCCTAAGCCTTCCGGTGGGCAAATGGTTTTCGGTGCTGCAAGCGATTCAGTCGGGTTGTGACGCCCGCTCGGTGCAGGCGTATTTCCACGATCCGCAAACCGAAGCACTGGCGACCAAGCACCAGTGTGGTGGGCAGGTCCAGGCTCCGTCGGGCGATGGCCTGATGGTGATCGAGAGCAACGTAGGTGGAAACAAGGACGACTTCTGGATGAAGCGGAAATTCAACCTTCAGATCAAGATGAATCAAGATGGAAGCGTTCGGCACACGCTGCACCTGCACTACGAGGGGCTTACTGACCGTGGCTACAAGCTGACGGGCCGCTGGGGGTACACTGGCTGGTTGCGAATCTACGCGCCGGCATCATCGACCTTAGTTTCGACTACCGGCACCGATCTCAACGCAAGCCAGGAGCTTGGAAAAACGGTCTTTGAAGGCTGGTTCTACGTGCAGTTCGATCATCGCGTCGACCTGACGGTGGTTTACGACGTCAAAATGAGCCCCACGGCTTTGTCGCAGGGACAGCTTCGGCTCTTCTGGCAGAAGCAGGCAGGTCGGGTTGACGATCCGATCAGTGTTGAACTCAGTTTGCCCGATGGCTGGAAGTTGAAATCGGCACGGATGGGATCGAGCTCCATGCCCGTGGGTCGGATCTCCACGAGTCTTTCATCAGATCGGCAGTTCGTGTTCGCGCTCCAGAAGACCTAAAAAAGTCACGGAGCGCCAAAAAACCTTGACTGCCGGACTTCGCCCCAGTTAAGCTTTGGCTTCGAAGCTGGGAAGGCGGCCGTCGCGTTCGCCTTTAGGGAGGGGTACAGTGGCTGGAGGGTTCGTCGAGCCGCCTCGGCGTTTTTCTGCTGTTCTGGATAGCCGTCCTGGTTTTCCAAGCGTTCGCCTACCCTCTGACGAGTACGAAGCTGACCATGATCGTGGTCATCGGCTTCCCGATTGTGACGGTTGCCCTGGGCTTCGCAGAAGCAACGTTTCGTCTGTACCGGCGAGTGTGGGCGGTGGCCAGTACCTGGGACGCGATGGTCGTTGGCTTTGCGGTAGCCGAAGCTGCCGCCGTCGTCACGATATCGAATGCGCTGTTGCCCGAACAGGTGCGGCCCTATCGGCTGCTCGTCCCAATCCTTGCTGCACCGATGGCGGCATTGGCGTTGGGAGCATTCCGACTGTTGCCGCGTCTGTTGTCCACCCTGCCGGCTGCAGGCAATCGGATTCTGTTTGTCGCGGAGGACAGTACGGACTACGCAACGATCAAATCCATGCTGCAGAAGCCTGGCCGAGGCTGGGTTCCTGTTGGGATTCTGACGACCGCTGCAGCCGATGTGCGCCGCACGGTTATGGGGACCCCAATTCTGGGCCGCTCGGACGACCTGACTCACTGGATCGAAGTCACTCGGCCAGACGGTGTGGCGTTTGTGCTTGACGGTCATCCTGCCGATCATCATGACCAATTCAATGCCTGCCTTGCCGCTGAGCTTCCTATATTTATTCTTCCCGCGCACGACGAGCTGTTCCATGGCCCAAACGGCCTTCGGCTGCGCGAGGTGACGGCGGATGACCTCGTGGGACGGTCGCCACGAGACATGGATGTTGGGCTTGCCCGGGACGAAGTCGCCGACAAGACGGTGCTTATCACCGGCGCAGCGGGATCCATAGGGTCGGAGCTGTGCCGGGTCGTTGTCAAGCTGCGCCCTCGTCGGTTGATTCTGCTCGATAACAACGAGAGCGGGCTATTCGACCTTTGCCAAGAGTTGCGGATGACGTCGACCGCAGAGCTCCACGAAATACTGCTCTCGATCACCGACGAGGACCTGCTGGCGCGTGCGTTTCTAGAGGAACGGCCCGACATCGTCTTCCATGCCGCGGCATACAAGCATGTGCCGATGTTGGAAAATTGGCCTATCCAAGCGGTCCTCACGAACGTCATCGGGACGCGCAACACAATCCGGGCCGCCGCGGCCTCTGGTACGGCCAGGTTGGTTTTGGTCTCCACTGACAAGGCGGTCGCGCACCATTCGATACTCGGTTGCAGCAAGCGGCTGTGCGAAATGATGATCCTGGCGTATTCAGGTCCGATGCGCTGCTGGGCGGTTCGCTTCGGCAACGTGGTCGGCAGTCGCGGCAGCGTAGTCCCGACTTTTGAGCGCCAGATTCGTCAGGGTGGCCCCGTCACCATCACCCATCCGGAGGCCAGTCGTTACATGATGACCATCCGAGAGGCGGTTTCATTGGTGATCACCACCCTTCACATCGCCGGTCCTGGTGCCCTGTATTCCCTCGACATGGGGCGCCCGATCAAAATCCTTACGCTTGCCGAAGCCCTCATCCGCGCGCGTGGGTTGAGGCCGAACAAAGATATCGAGATCGTGTATACGGGTCTCCGCCCAGGCGAAGTGGTCACCGAGCAGCTCCTGTCCAGTCAAGAGGCATGGCGTCCGTCGCCCCACCCAGCTATCCATGAAATCGTGTCACCTACGCTTCGGCCCGACGAGTTGGAGCCGCTTATCAACAGACTGCAAGACGCCGCCAGCCAGAATCGCGGCGATGACGTCAGGTCCATGTTGAAGCAGTCCGTTCTGATACACACACGGCCGGAGTTCGTCAAGGGGCCGGAGTCGCCCGCGCCGGTCGTTGGGGTTCCGGCCTGGCTTTATGAGGACTAACCAGGACTCAAAACCGCTTCGGACCCTTGAAGAAATTCAGGTGGGTCAGGAATTGGAGGCGGTGTTCAACGCCTGCGGTGACAGCCTCCAGATCCGGCTCGAGTCCTTTCCGAAATATGTTCGCCGCCAGACCTTGACCCGGTTTCTCGCGCTCTACGAGCTGTTTAAGCAGGTTCTCCCAGTTAAGGGTTCGGTTATCGAGTGCGGGGTCAACCGAGGATTTGGCCTCATGTCATGGGCCAAGCTGAGCGCCGTGTTGGAGCCCGTGAACCTTACTCGGCGAATCTACGGCTTCGATACTTTCTCGGGATTTCCATCAGTTCACGCAAACGACAACACGGCGCAGCAGACCGGTTATGTAGTTGAGGCCGGCGCTTTCGCCACCGACTCCTTCGAGGAGCTCACCAAACTGATCGATCTTTTTGACCGCGATCGTTTCCTTGGCCATATCCCTAAGGTCAAGCTCGTGAAAGGGAACGCGACTGAGAGCATCCCCGCCTTTCTCAGCGAGCATCCGCACCTGGTGGTCAGCCTCCTATTCCTCGATTTCGACCTGTATGAGCCGACCCGAGCTGCCCTTCAGGCGTTTGTTCCGCGCATGCCAAAAGGTGCCATTCTTGCATTCGACGAACTTGACAACCCAATCTGGCCGGGCGAGACGACAGCCCTGCTCGAAACGCTCGGCATTAGAAACCTTGAATTGCAACGCCTTGCGTTCGATCCGTATATCGCGTTTGCGGTGCTGTCCTGATGTTGGTGAAGACCGCCACCATGGAAGATCTTGAACTTGTCCAGCTCGCCAAACGCCTGAGGCGCCACGCTCTCACGATGACCAGCCGGGCGGGGTCATCCCATGTGG
>VBGO01000394.1 GCA_005882525.1 Chloroflexota bacterium | reverse complement strand
CGACGCCTCCGCGGTGTGCGAACGAGTTGAACGTCACGGCGTGACGGTGAAGGCGGTCCGTGAGCTGGCGACGATGCCGTCGCCGTTGGTCAGCTGGATGACGTAATCCTGGATGACGCGCCCGGCCGGCACCTTGACGGTCAGGGTGGTGGCATTGACCAGCGTCACGGCCAGGCCGTCGAAGGCCCCTGTCGGGCTGGCTAGCGGAACGAAGCGGACGCGCAGCCGAGACCCGGCGGTGAAGCCGGTTCCCTGGAGGGTAATGAGAGCGGCCTGCGCCGCCGAGGCACGTGTTGGGTTGACCGACTGGACGGTCGGTCCCGCAGTAGGCGAGCTGGTCGTATCGCTGCCGCGCAGCATCAAGGTGCCGGGAATCGGCGCCAGCGGCATCAACGTTCCGCTCTGGCCGCGCCACTGCGCCAGGTCATCGAGGGAGCGATTGATCGGCACGGCTTTCCCGCCAAGCGTCAGGATGCCGACCACCTTGCCGCCCGGTCCAACCACTGGACCGCCGAGGTTGCCCGGGAGGTCGTCCACCCGCAAGCTCAGCTGGATGGCACTGCGTTCCGTCAGCACCGCGGGGCTGGCCGATCGCAGGTTGGCGACCTTCGGACTGGCCAGCAGCACGACCGGGTCGTCGACCTGCAGCGTCGTCGGATCACCAAACGCAATCGGCCTTCCGTCGCTGGCCACACGAATCTGGGCCAGACCGAGGGCCGCATCGATCCCGATCACCCGGACCGCGTGCGTGCCGCCGGTGTTGTCGATCAGCCGCAGGCTCTCGCTCCCGCTCACCAGGCTGGCGGCGGTCAGGAAGTCGCCCTGCGGGTCGATCAGGAACGCGGTGCCGAAACTGTGATCGTTGACGATCGTCATCACGCCGGCGAGGTCCCGCTCGAGCTCGTCTGGCAGCAGCACCGCGGCCGGTGGCGCGGTCGGCGTCGGGGTGGCGACCGGCGTGGGCATCGGCCGCAATGCCCCCAACCGCTGGGCTGCGGTGGGAATCAGGACGGCCAGCCCGGTCAGCGCCAGGGCGATGACGAAAGCCGTGAGCACTTGCTCCAGCCGGCTCTTCGGAATGCGGCCCATAGTCCTTCAACGAAGCAAGGGAGGCCTTTCTTGGAGGCATGGAACCTTTCCGATACATTCATCACGATGCGGCTGCGGAACACCGAAACGAACGTGATCCAGCCGCTCGAGCCCACGACCGAGCCGGTGGGGATCTACGTTTGCGGGATCACCCCGTATGACACCACCCATCTGGGCCATGCCTTCACCTACGTCGCGTTCGACGTGCTGGTGCGTACACTGCGGGCCGCCGGTCATGCCGTGCGCTACGTGCAGAACGTCACCGACATCGACGACGACATCATTCGCCGGGCGCGGGAGCTTGGCACGACATGGGACCGGCTGGCCGCGGAGGAAACCGCCGTTTACGAACGCGACATGGCGGCGCTCAACGTGCTGGCCCCCGACGTCTTCCCGAAGGCGAGCGAGACGATCCCGAAGATCATCGGGTTGGTGCGCACGCTCGAGGCGCAGGGCCATGCCTACCGGCGCGACAACAACGTTTATTTTCGGGTGGGTAGTGTCGCCGATTACGGCCGCTTGAGCCGGCTCAGTCGCGAGGAGATGATCAGGCTCTCCGCCGAGCGGGGCGCCGACCCGAATGACCCACGCAAGCAGGACCCGCTCGATTTTCTGCTCTGGCAGGCGAGCGCCGTCGACGAGCCACGCTGGCCGAGCCCCTGGGGGGACGGTCGCCCCGGCTGGCACATCGAGTGCTCGGCGATGGCCCTGGAACACCTGGGCGCCCAGGTCGACGTCCACGGTGGCGGCACCGACCTGATCTATCCCCATCACGAGAGCGAGATCGCGCAGTCGGAGTCGGTGACCGGCGTTCGGCCCTTCGCCCGTATCT
>VBGO01000046.1 GCA_005882525.1 Chloroflexota bacterium | reverse complement strand
GTCGGGGTCGGCGACCGGGATGGCGGAGAGCAGCGTCCTCGTGTACGGATGAAGCGGGTTTGCATAAAGCTCGCCTGAAGGGGCCAGTTCGACGATCTTCCCCAGGTACATGACGGCAACCCGGTCACTGATGTAGGCGACCACAGCCAGGTTGTGGGCGACAAAGATATAGGTCAGGCCGAATTCGCGCTTCAACTCAACCAGCAGGTTCAGCACCTGCGACTGAATCGACACGTCGAGGGCTGAGACCGGCTCATCGGCGACGATCAGCTTCGGCGCCAGCGCGAGGGCGCGAGCGATACCGATGCGCTGCCGTTGGCCTCCTGAAAACTCGTGAGGGAAGCGGTCGGCGTACTCGCGCCGCAGCCCGACCCGCTCGAGGACGTCGCGTGCCGCCGCCTCCCGCTGGGAACGCTGCCGGACCCCGTGCACGAGCAGGCCTTCGGCGACGATGTCCGCAACGGTCATCCGCGGATCCAGTGAACCGATCGGGTCCTGGAAGATGATCTGCATCTCTTTGCGGAGCGCCTTCATGCGCCGCTGCGGGAGCCTGGTGACATCTCGGCCCTCGAACTCGATGCGTCCGGAGGTTGGCTCGACCAATCGCAGCACGGTCCGGCCGAGCGTCGATTTCCCACAACCCGACTCACCCACCAGGCCAAGCGTCTCGCCCGGGTTCAGATTCAACGAGACATCGTCGACCGCCTTGACGTAGCCGATCACCCGCTGCAGCAGGCCTCGCCGAACGGGAAAATACTTCTTGAGCTTCAGGACACGCAGCAGCGGAGCCCCGCCCGACGGAGCCAGGGACGGAGTCCGGGGCCTACTCAATGTACTCAGGGGCCGAATGTTACCTTGAGTCGCATGGCCGGCCGGCGTGTCAGCCCATGGTCGCCAATCTGGAACCGCTTCCGCGAGGATCGGTTAGCGGTTGCTGGGGCCATCTTCATCATCCTGCTTGCGGTTATCGCCTTGCTGGCTCCGGTCTTGCCGATCCGCGATCCAAACCACGGTTACTACGAGCTGCTGCCCGCCAACGGGTCTCCGCTGGCGCCTGGTTCGGGCTTTCTCCTGGGCAGCGACCCCAACGGCCGGGACATGCTGAGCCGGATCATCTGGGGGGCTCGGATCTCGCTCTTCATCGGCTTTGTTGCCAATGGCCTGGCGCTGGCGGTGGGGGTGACCGTGGGAGCACTCGCCGGCTACCTCCGAGGATGGTTTGAAACCATTTTGATGCGGGTTACCGACATCATGATGGCCTTCCCAATTCTGCTGTTCTCGATCGCCATCATTTCCATCGTCGAGCGCGGCAGCGTGCTGGTCATCGTGGCCGTGATCGCCCTCTTCTACTGGACGGCCGTGGCTCGCATCGTTCGGGGCCAGGTGCTCTCACTCAAGGAGCGGGAATTCGTCGAGGCCGGGCGCGCCCTGGGCGGTGGGCCGCAGCATAACCTGCTCCACCACATCCTCCCACACTTGGTGCCGATCATCATCGTGTACGGGACGATCGGCATCGCCACGTCGATCAGCACCGAGTCCATCCTGAGCTATATCGGCATTGGCGTGCAGGCGCCTACCGCCGACTGGGGCCGGATGGTCGCCGATGGGCAGGACTTCATGTTCCTCGCGCCGTGGCTGGTCATCTTTCCCGGCCTGATGATCCTGTTGACGGTGCTCGCCTTCAACCTGATCGGGGACGGGCTGCGCGATGCCCTCGACCCACGGGCGCGGGCGCTGTTTCGCGGCGTGATCGGCGGAGTGACGGCTGGCGGGGCCAGCATGGTATCCGGGCAGCGGCCCGGCCTCGAGCCGGCCGGGCCGGACGCGCTGAGTGGAGGTCTCGGCAAGGGGGTGGAGGAACAGGCGGAACCGGCCTGAGCGGGCTCAGGAAAACGAGACGGCGGGACACGTCGACACACAAGGAGGGATGGGAATGAAACGTCGCTTCTCGCTTGCGATAGCCAGCCTGGGGGTTGGCACGATGCTGCTTTCGGCGTGCGGCAATGCCGCGACCACCACGGAGGGGCAACCGGTGTCGGGCGGCACCCTAACGTTGAGCTTCAAGGACGACCTCAAGACGCTCGACCCTGCGATCGGCTATGACACGGACTCCTGGTCGATCTCGCGCGCCATCTATAACGGTCTGCTCACCTACAAAGGGTTCACGACGCAGCTGGAACCCGACATCGCCGCGGCAATGCCAGTCATCAGCCCCGACGGCAAGACCTACACGTTCAAACTGCGCAAAGACGTCAAGTTCAGTAACGGCCGCGGAGTCACGGCCGACGACTTCAAGTACTCATGGGAGCGGATGCTCGATCCCAAGACCGCCGGACCGATGACCGGGGGATCGTTCTGGGGCAGCGTGCATGGCGCCCAGGAGCTGTTCGACGGCACGGCCACCCACATTTCCGGCATCAAGGTGGTCGACCCTTACACCCTCGAGATCGACCTGGACAATCCCAACCAGTCGTTCCTCAACATCCTGGCGATGCCCTTTGGGTTCGTCATCCCGAAAGAGGCTGTGGCAGCGGCGGGCGAGGATTACGCCCATAAGCCGATCGGGACCGGACCTTTCGTGCTCGACAAGTGGACGCCCGGCCAGCTGATCGTCTTGAAGAAGAACAAGAATTACTTCGGGACCAAGCCCTATCTCGATGAGGTCGACGCCCAGATCGGCCTGACCCCGGAAGTGGGCTATCTCCGGATGCAGAACAACCAACTGGATATCCCCCAGCCGGATCTGACCATCCCGTCGGCGCAGTACATCTCGCTCTCGTCGAACCCGAACTGGAAGAACCGCATCCTGCGCAATCCCAACGTCGACATCTACTTCCTGGCGATGAACGTGAACATGAAGCCGTTCGACAACAAGCTGGTGCGCCAGGCGTTCAACAACGTGGTCAACAAGGCGAACCTGGTCAAGATCCTGAACGGCCGGGCCGTGATCAACAACGGTATCCAGGCCCCGCCGATGCCCAGCTACGTGCAAAACTACAATCCGCTCGGCCTGGACGCTAGCGGGCAAAATCTCCAGAAGGCGAAGGACCTCCTCAAGCAGGCGGGCTACGATGCCAGCCATCCGTTCCCCGCGCAGGAGCTCGTGTATCCAAAGGCCAACGCCGACTCCGACCGCCTCGCCGCGTCCGTCCAGCAAGACTTCCAGCAGGTGGGCATTACCGTCAACCTGAAAGGGCTGGCGTTCAATGCCTTCCTGGACATTACCGGCAAACCGAACACGACCGCGTTGAGCTACAACGGCTGGATCCAGGACTTCCCGGACCCCTCCGACTTCATCGACCCCATCCTGACCTGCGCCGCGGCGAACGTCACCGCCAACGGCGCGAACATCGCCTTTTACTGCAACAAGGACGCCGACAAGCTCGCCGATCAGGCGCGCGGCGACACGAACAGTGCCGAGCGACTCAAGCTCTACCAGCAGTACCAGGACATCGTCGTCAGCAAGGACTTCCCCTGGGTCCCTCTGTACTCCACCGTCGAGACCAACGTCGCGGCGCCTCGGGTGCATGGCTATCAACTGCATCCGGTTTGGCCGTTGGTGCTGACCAGCATCTGGGTGACCGGCAGCGCCCCCAGCCTGGCTCCGGCATCGCCAAGTGCCTCGCCCTAAGACGCCAATCGCAACCGCGATGGGGAGGGTCCGGACGACCCTCCCCATCGCCCGTCGGCCGATCAGATGACCGCGTACATCATCCGACGGCTCTTGTGGATGGTGCTCGTGCTTTTTGGCGTCTCGGCCATCACCTTCGTGATCGCCTTCCTGGTCCCGGGCGACCCGGCCCGCCTCTACGCCGGCACCAACGCGTCGCCCGCGGCGATCAAGATCATTCACCACCAGCTCGGCCTGGACCGGCCGCTGTGGACGCAGTTCGGCGATTACATGTGGCGTCTCCTTCACCTTGACTTCGGCTTTTCCTATCGGTACCAGACGCCGGTACTTCCGGCTATTCTCCAGCGGTTTCCGGCTACCGCGGAGCTGGCGCTGGCCGGCGTGTTCTTCGAGCTCATCATCGGCCTGCCGATCGGCATCCTCTCCGCGATCCGGCCCGGCAGCTTCTGGGATCGGGCGACCATGGTCTTCACGTTCGTCGCCCTGGCCGCCCCACCGTTCTGGTTGGGCCTGCTTCTCCTCTTTCTGTTTGGCGTCGTGCTCCCCGTGCTCCCAATTGGCGGTTATGGAGGCGGGGCCCCCCAATATCTCTTGCTGCCCGCCCTCACCCTGGGGCTGGGTGGCGCCGCGTACTACGCGCGGCTGCTGCGGGCGAGCCTGCTCGACATCCTGAAGAGCGATTACGTGCGCACGGCCTGGGCTAAGGGATTGGCCGAGCGCCGCGTCGTCTTGCGGCACGCCATCCCGAACTCCCTGACGGTGATCGTCAGCCAGCTCGGGATGGACCTGGGCTATTTCCTGGCAGGCGTGGTCGTGATCGAAACGGTGTTCGCCTGGCCCGGCATCGGGAAGCAGGCCGTCGATGCCATCTTTACCCTGGACATTCCCCTGGTGATGGGCACCGTGCTCTTCGGCGCCCTATTGATCGTCACCGCGAATGTGATCGTCGATATCTCCTACACCTTCCTGGATCCGCGTGTCCGCTACTCCTAGCCCGGCGCTGCTGCGCATCGAGGGTCTCAAGACCCAGTTTCGGCTCCGCAGCGGACTGGCCCGAGCGGTCGATGGCGTCTCGTTCGCGATCCAGCCCGGCCAGATCATGGGTCTCGTTGGAGAGTCGGGCTGTGGCAAAAGCGTCACCGCCCTCAGCATCATGCGGCTGATCGATTATCCAGGCGAGATTGCCGCCGGCAGCATTTTCTTCGAGGGTCGGGATCTCGCCAAGCTCGACACGCAGGAGATGCGAGAGATCCGAGGCGCCGAAATCGCGATGATCTTCCAGGAGCCGATGACTTCGCTCAACCCGGTGCATACCGTGGGGGAGCAGATCGCCGAGGCCGTGGCCATGCATCTGAAGCTTCCTCACCGGCCCGCCTGGGAGCGGGCGATTGAGATGCTGGACCTTGTCGGGATCCCTTCACCCGAGCGGCGCGCCCACGAGTATCCGCACCAGCTATCCGGCGGAATGCGCCAACGGGTGATGATCGCGATGGCGCTCTCCTGCAATCCGAAACTCCTAATCGCCGATGAGCCGACGACCGCGCTCGACGTCACGATTCAGGCGCAGATCCTCGATCTCCTCCATGACCTCCAGAGCCGGTTCAAGATGTCCGTTCTGCTGATCACCCATGATCTCGGCGTGGTGGCGGAGATGTGCCAGGAGGTTGCCGTGATGTACGCCGGCCAGATCGTCGAGCAGGCCGACGTCCACCAGCTGTTTCGATCACCCCAGATGCCCTACACCGAGGCCTTGCTCAAGTCGATTCCGAAATTCGGCATGACCCAGACGCAAATGCTCTCCACCATCCGCGGCGTGGTGCCGAGCCCGGTTAGCTGGCCGCCCGGCTGCCGGTTTTCACCGCGGTGCGACTACCGCTTCGAGAAGTGCGAGGCGCCTCCGCCCCTGTTCGACGTCGGCGAGCAGCAGGTCGCCTGCTGGCTCTGCGAAGCCGGCCGGCGAGCGTCCCCGTCACCGCGGCCGAATCACTAATCCAGCGCCGCGGTGAGCTCCAGCTCGACGAGCTGGCCGATGAAACCCAGGCGTGCGACGCCGAGCAGCGTGCTGGCGCTGGTGAGCGCCGGGGCGATGGCCGATGCCATCAAGCGTCGCCACACGGAGGCCAGCACGGCCTGATCGTCGGTCACGACGTAAATGACCGCGCGCACGACGTGCTCTGGACCCGCGCCGGCGGCGCTCAGGGCGGCGAGCGCATTCGAGGCCACCTGATCAACCTGCGCATCGACATCATCGAGCCCAACGAGGCTCCCCGACCGATCGATCGGGGACTGTCCAGCCAGAAGGAGCAGCCGGCGCGACTCCACCAGCGTGACATGGTGATAGCCGGGCGGCGTGTGAAGCTGTTCCGGGTTGATCCGTGTGATCGTCATTTGACGCGGGCGGGCGCCCGGCCCGCGTATCCTACGCCTCGCCGTCCTACTGGCAGGTCACGGGTGCGTTCGCGGCGTAGGCGTATAGGTTCTCGAGGAATCGATGTGGATTCACGGTGCCCGCGCGCGCCAGCAGCGGGTGCGGTGACTCGATCACTTCGAAATGCACGTTCGCCAGGTCACTGAAACCGGCCCCGGGGTCATCCGGGTCGCCACCGGACTTGGCGATGAGCTCGCCTGCAGCGACGTGCTTGCCGTCCTCCACATCGAACTCGCGGACGTGGCCGTAGAGAAAGGCGATGGCGTCGCCGTCATCGTCCCGGAGGGTATCGGACACGACGACCGCGGCATAACCTTGCGGGCCGCCCGGGATCGTCCAGTTGGTTATCCGGTAGGCGGTGCCCGATGTGACCGCGAACAGTGGCGTCCCGCTGTCGAGCACGATGTCGATCGCATTGTGCCCCGACAGCTCCTGCAGCGTTCCCGTCGTCACGTCGTGCACCGGGAGCTGCTCGCGGATCGACTGACCGTTGAACGCGCCGTAATCTTCGATCATCCGGCCCTCAGTGTCGCCGGGTCGGCCCCACGGAAGATGCAGGTGGAGGCTGGACGTGTTTGCCACGTTGTTAGTAAAAGCAATGGCCAGCCTCATCGGCGGGCTTGGCGATGGGCTGGCCGTCGGCGCCGCAACCAGTGACTGATTGCGGCTCGGCAGCGCCGCGCTCGCGGAGTTGAACTGCAAGGCTGCGCCGGCCAACCCGCCTAAGGTGATGCCACCGACGATTGCCAAGGCCCTCGTGATCTTCATCGTCAACCCCACAACGCCGGCGCCGCACGGATTGGTACGAAACCAGCTGGGTCCCCTTGGGTGCGTAACTAATGCTCACCATGAACCGTTCCTAAGACCTCGTCCCGAATCCTGCTTGTGTCCGCTTAAGCGCAAAAACTTCTGTTGCATGATGAGCCGACGCTGATAGAATTGTTTTCAACGCTGCGTGGCCGCAGTGTCCCGGAGTTCAGAAGGGCAGGCAAACATGCAACACATTGAGGATACTGGCTGCCTTACGCAGCGCTCCCAGCTCGATCGACTGCAAGAGCTCGCTGATGGCATCGCCCGGGAGCAGGTCAAGGCCCTGCAGCCATCAGACTTGCTGGCGACGACGGTCCTGGTGATCGGCCCGAGCGGCAAGGAGTCGACCTGGGAGCTCGACCATTTGCCGCTGGCGCGGTCGGCACCGGAGACCGCCGTCCAGCTGATGCTCGATCCCGAGGCAGTGCTGGATAACCTCGTTCCGACGCAAACGATCTTCCGGATTCTGCGCGATGCGGCGGCCTCGGCGGTGGCCCTGATCGCACCCATGAGCGCGTCGGGCGCCGCGCTCCAGATGGCCGACATCGACCACGAGCAGAGTCTCACCGCCCGGATCGATCGCCAGCCGGACAGCGAGCCCAGGCTCGGCCAATGGGACTTCGGCAAGGTCGCCTGGACGGTGCGACTGCGGCACGTGCTCCGCGCCGCGATCAGCGTCGTCGACGAGCAAGGTCAGCAGGCCTCCGCCCGGCCACCGGTCGCCGTCCCAGCTCGACCCGCTGACCCGGCCGCCATGCGACGAAACCACCGACGCGAGATGCGCGAACAGCTGCATCGCCAGCCGGCGGCCGGGCCGTCCTGGTTGCAGTAGGGAAGATCGCCTAGGCGACTAGGCCGGCACTTTCTTGCCGCTGCCGCGCGGCGACGCCAGGGGGATGCCGGCGGCACACAGCGGACACGCCTCCGGCGGAAACGAGGGAAAGTCGAGTGTCAGGCAGGCGAAGAAGGGCACGTCGGTAACGGTCCGGCCGGCTGTTCGGTCGGCGAGCACCCCGATGCCGATGACGACACCACCGGCTTCCGCGATGCAGGCGCGGGTTTCGACCAACGAGCCGCCGGTGGTGACCACATCGTCGACGACCAGGACGCGGGTGCCGGGCGGGATCTCGAAGCCGCGCCGCAGGACCCGCCCGCCGCGCTCGCCCCGCTCCACATACACGGCGTCGACCCGCAGCTGGCGGGCGACCTCGTAGGCAAGGATGATGCCACCGGTCGTCGGGCCTGCCACCAGCTCGGGTCGCAATGGCCCGAAGCGCTCCGCGATCATGCCAGCCAGCTCGCTGGTCACCCTGGGATCTTCCAGGATCCGGAACTTCTCCAGGTAGTCGGCGCCGTGCCGGCCGCTGGTATACACAAAGTGTCCGCGTAGGAAGGCTCCGGCGGACTCGAAGGCGCGACGCGCGTCGTCCGGTCGCGGGCTGCGCTCAGGCATGGGTCAGCACCGTCGCGGACCGGATCGGCAGGTCGCCCACCCCCCGGAGCCCGTGTTCCTGCAGATAGGCGGCGACGCCATCGTGAACATCGCGAGCCGCTCGAGCCCAGGTGTAGTTGACCGTTCCCAGCTGCACCGCTGCCGCCCCGGCCAGCAGGAACTCGAGCGCATCGGCGGCGGTCGTAATCCCGCCGATCCCAATGACCGGGATGCCGGCTTCCGCGGCCACCTCCCAGACCGCGTGGAGCGCGAGCGGCTTGATGGCCGGCCCGCTCAGGCCGCCGGTTCCGCGGGACAGGACGGGCCGGCGCCGCCGAACGTCGATCGCCATCCCAACATAGGTATTGATGGCGGACAAGGCGTCGGCGCCGGCGTTCTCGACCGCGCGCGCGATCGCGACGATATCGGTCACGTTCGGGGTCAGCTTGACCCACAGTGGAAGGCGGGTTACGACTCGCACCGCTCCGGTCAGCTCGGCGGCCAGGCCAGGGTCGACGCCGAACTGCAACCCGTCGCTGACGTTCGGACAGGAGATGTTGAGCTCGAGCCCGGCGATGCCGGGCACCCCGTCCAGCCGGCGGGCCACGGCGATGTACTCATCGACCGAGTCGCCGGCGACGTTGACGATCACCGGCACGTCCCAGGTCGCCCATTGCGGAGCAAAGACGCGAGCCACGTGCTCAACGCCCGGATTTTGCAGTCCGATGGCATTCAGCATTCCCGACGCTGTTTCGGCGATACGGTTCGGGGCATTGCCGTCGCGCGGACGAAGGGTCGTGCCCTTGGTTACGATCGCGCCCAAGGCGCTACGGTCCACCTGCGGCGCATCGAAGCCGTAGCCGAAGGTGCCGGAGGCGACCATCACCGGGCTGCGCAACCGAAGTCCGCGACCGAGGTCGACCGAAAGCTCCAGGGATTCAGCCATGGAACGCATCCGTCATCCGATCCCAGTCGATCCGATCGGCGCTCACGCACGGGCCCTCCTGGCAGGTGAGCAGGTAGCCCCCTTCGCGACTCGGCGCGGCGCAGCCGAGGCACGTTCCAATCCCACAGCCCATCGGGGTTTCGAGTGCGACCTGGATGGACTCGAGCGGAATCTGCCGGCGGCCGGCAAGCTCGATCAGCGACCGCAACATCGGCGTCGGGCCGCACGCGAACAGGTCAACGCCCCCACCCTGAGCCTCGCCGGATAACTGAAGAGGGTCTTTTTCCCGGCTGACAATGAGATGCGCAAGGAGGTCGATGACGGAGCCTTGGTGGCCGGTGCTGCCGTCGTCGGTCGCGACCTGCACGGTGGCCCCCTGGAATCGGTCGGCAGGAAGCAGTTGCGTCTTCGTCTGTGCGCCCTGGAGCACCATGACTGTCCGGCCTCGCGCCAGCAGGGCCTGGACGACGCCGGGGAAGACCGCGACGCCGAGGCCGCCGGCGATGCAGACCACCGGCCGATCGCGATCCAGGTTGAATCCGCGTCCAAGCGGACCCAGCAGGTCGAGCGCCTGGCCATCGTCCCGGACGGATAGCCAGGCGCTCCCGGCGCCAACGACATTGAAGATGAACCCAACCCGTCCGCTCGCCGGATCGGACCAGGCGGCGCTGTAGGGCCGCCGGAGGATGGTGTGCGGCGCCCTCACCCCCACCTGAAAGAACTGGCCGGGCTTGACGGCATCGGCCGAGGCGGAATCGTAGACAACCAGCTCCACGGCACCAGCCATCGGCACCGAGCGCACGACCACGACGGCGCCCCCACCCTGCCCTCTCCCGTAATCGGGGGAGGGATTTTTTAGTCCGTGTATCGCGACGGTCATGCGCGCACCACCTCGGCGCCGACGGCGCCCACGTACTCGCCGATCGTCGCGACCCTCGAG
>VBGO01000393.1 GCA_005882525.1 Chloroflexota bacterium | reverse complement strand
ACCCCGGTCACGGACCGCACGCGCTTGCAGCAAGCGGCGCCAGTGGCTGACCAGCGTGTAGAGCAACCAGGTCGGCTCGCGTCCGGCGTCCAGCAAAGACTGCAAGACCCCCGCCACCTCACCCGGCCGGGCACTGCCCAGCGCATCCGTGAGCGCGAAGATCTCTTCTTCCCGACTGTCGCTGACCAGTGCCCGGACGGCTTCCTCGTCGATCCGTGTCGACGGCGACCCGTACAGGGCGAGCTTGGCGATCTCCTGGTCGAGCAGCCGCAGATCGGGCTGAGAGCGCTCGAGCAACAGGCGCACCGCCCCGGGCGTGATCGTCAGTCCGCGCTCCTCGGCCAGCTTGCGCACCCATCCGGCGCGGTCCGACCGGCGGGGCGGTTCGAAGCGCAGGATCCGGGCGCGCTTGTCGCGCTCCATGGCGACGACCACCTTGTAGATCGGATTTCCGGGGGCGACCAGGACGTGAGCTACCAGCACCAGCTGGGTCGTGTCCGGAATGCCCTCCAGGTAGGCCGCGGCTCGTTCCGCCCCGGCCCCCTTGTCGCGCTTGCCGGCCAGCAGGCCCCAGTCCCGCAAGACCAGGATCCGCAGGGCGTCGATGAATGGCAACGTGCCGGCCTTCTCCGCAACGGCATCGGCATTCAGGCTGTCCGCCTGGAGGTCCTCATAGTTGAACTCGAGCGTCAGCCCGGCGCGCATCGGCGCCAGCAGGTCGCGGGTCGCCCGGTCGACGAGGTAGCCCTCGCCGCCATGGATCAGGGTGATCACGAGGCAAACGCGCGGTCGATCTTCGCCGCCATGTAGAAGTCGCTCTCGGTCAGCCCATCGATCTTGTGCGTCCAGAGGTAGACCCGGACTTCGCCCCACCGTACATACAGATCCGGATGGTGATTCTCCGCCTCGGCGACGGGCGTGATCCGGTTGACGAAGTCGACGGCCTCGACGAAGTTCTTGACCTTGAACGACTTGATGAGCTTCTTGTCGTCGTCGACCAGCCAGCCCTCGAGCTGCGACCGGAGCGGCTCGATCTGTGCGTGGGTCAGCGGCGGCGTGCCGCCCTTGCAGGGAATGCACTTGTTATCGGCGAGCGTCGATGTCGCCATGGTTGGCTCCTTCATCCATCGCTTTGACCTTGTCGATCACCGGCAGCTCCGCCGAGTCCGGCTGGCCTTCGAGCCAGGCGTCACAAATTTCGCGCGCCACCGCCTCCGGCGTTGAGCGGAGGCTCATGACCAGGATGTTGGCATCATTCCATTTGCGAGCGCCGCGCGCGGTTTCGGCGTCGTTACACAGCGCAGCTCGGACGCCGGGCACCTTGTTCGCAGCAATGGAGGTGCCGGTGCCGGTCCAGCAGAAGAGCACACCCTGGTCGACCGCGCCGGACGCGACTCGCTCTCCTACCGCCTTGGCCACGTCGGCCCAGTCCATCGGCTGGCCGGTCAACGGGCCGTGCGGCTCAACCTCGATGCCTTTGTTCTGAAGGTATTCCGCGACGACGTCGGTGACCCGCGTCTTCTCGTCGCTGCCAATCGCCATGCGCACAGCTCAATTCTAGGAGCGCCGCCACGGCTCTCCGAGCCCAGTTACGCCGCGGCCAGATCCGTAGGCGGTTTCCGCGCGACGAGATAGGCCACGAGGGCGAGGTACTCCTGGGAATCAGCCGAGTCCAACCAGCGAATGTCGGAGGTGCTGCGACGGAAGAGTGCGAAGACCTCGGCAACCGTCAGCTTGGCGACAGTGTAGCGTGCGCGCGGCGCCAACGCGCGTTGACGTTCCGCAAAAATTCGGCCGATCTCGGCGACGCCGGCTCCCGGAAGCGGGCTTAGCCGCCGATCTGGCTCATCGTCTTGGCCGGGCGGACGAAGTCGGCCTGCCCGATCTTGTGCCCTTCTTCCTTCTGCCAGACGGCGGCGGCCACGAAATCGCGGATCTCGTCGTCTGACGCGCCGCCACGCAACAGCGCCTTGACGTCGTGCTCTTGGATCGAGAACAGACAGGTGCGTAAGTGACCCTCGGCGGTCAGCCGGATCCGGTTGCACACCTTGCAGAAGGCATCGCTGACCGAAGCGATCACGCCGATCCCACCCTGGCTGCCATCGCGGAACCGGAAGCGGGTGGCCGGGGCCGGTTGCTGGTCCGGGACCGGCTCGAGCGGGAATTCCCGGTCGATTGCGTCGATGATCTCGCGGCTCGCCACCACGCTGTCCATCGACCAGATGCCGTCGGCATCGAGCGGCATGAATTCGATGAAGCGCACCTCGTAGCCCTCCCCCCGGGCCAGCCGCGCGAAATCGAGGATCTCGTCGTCGTTGCGCCCGCGCATCACGACCATGTTGAGCTTGATCGGGCTGAAGCCGGCCTGGCGCGCCGCCGTCAGACCGCGCAGCACGCGGTCGAGCGCATCGCGCCGGGCCAGGTCTTTGAATCGGTCGGAGTGCAGCGTGTCCAGGCTGACGTTGAGGCGCTTGAGCCCGGCGGCCTTGAGTGACTTCGCCTTTTCCTCGAGCAGGATGCCATTCGTCGTCATCGCGATGTCCAGTGATGGATCGATCCCGGCGATCATCGCCGTCAGATCC
>VBGO01000396.1 GCA_005882525.1 Chloroflexota bacterium | reverse complement strand
CTGCTGACGGTCCCCGCGCTGGCGGCGCAGACGGTTGGCGACCTCCCTGTGGTAACTGGGATTTCATCCAGCGGGCTCCCGCAGGACATGCTGATTTTCGACCGCCGGGGCAACCTGCTGGCCGATGTCGGCGACCAGGGTGACCACCGCATCGTGGTGCCCCTCAGCTACATTTCGCCCAACGTCATCAACGCCACCATCGCGGTCGAGGACCATACCTTCTACTCAAATAGCGGGGTCGACCCGGGCGCCGTGCTGCGGGCCGCGCTGGCCGACTACTCGCAGCGCGGTGTCAAGCAGGGTGGCAGCACGATCAGCCAGCAGCTGGTGAAGCAGCTCTTCATCGGGCCGCACCCGGATAACTCCATCCAGCGCAAGGCAAAAGAGGCCGTGCTGGCCCTCGAATTGAACCGCCGCTACTCCAAGAGCCAAATCCTCGAGATGTACCTGAACACGATCTTCTACGGCAGCCAGACGTATGGCATCGAGGCGGCGGCGCGGAGTTACTTTCAGACCAACGCGCATGACCTGAACCTGGCCCAGGCGAGCATGCTGGCGGGGCTTCCCCAGGCGCCGACGCAATACAACCCGCTTATCAACCTGCCGGCGGCGAAGAAGCGCCAGCTCGATGTCTTGAAGGCGATGGTCGAGAACCACTTCATCACGCAAAAAGACGCAGACGCCGCCTACGCGACGAAACTGCAAATCCATCCACCCGTCAATCGCTTCGAGGCGCCCTACTTCGTCGACTACGTGTTGAAGACGCTGCGGCAGCAATACAAGATCCTGCCCGGCGATCGGCATGGCTACCGCGTCTACACGTCACTGGATCTCAACCTGCAGCACATCGCCGAGCAGGTGGTCCGGGATCAGATCGCGCAGAAAGGCAACTTCTACAACTTTCACGACGCCGCGTTGGTCAGCATGGATCCCAAGACCGGCGAGATCCTCGCCATGGTCGGCGGCAACGACTACAACCGGCCGGGTGGCTGGATCAACATGGCGGACCGGCCCCGCCAGCCCGGGTCGACCTTCAAGATCTACACGTATACGGCCGCTATCGAAAGCCGGAAGTTCAACATGATCACGCCCATCCTCGATGCGCCCCTGGTCTTTCCGACCTGGGGCGGCACCAGCGGCTTTGAGCCGTACATCCCGTTGAACTACGACCTCCGGTACCACGGCGTGCTGCCGCTCAAGATGGCGATGGGCAACTCGCTGAACATCCCGGCGGTGAAGACGGAGCTGCGGGTCGGGATTCCGAACGTGCTCAGCGCCGCCCGGCGGATGGGCGTGACCCACCTGACGCAGCCCGATGAGAATTACTCGCTCAGCCTGACGCTCGGCGGCTACGAGGTGACGCCCATCGACATGGCGACGGGCGTCTCGACGCTGGCCACGCTCGGGGTCCGCCACATGCCGGCGCCGCTGCTGTCGATCAAGGACGCCACCGGCCGCGACGTCTTCACCTACGACCCGTCGAAGAACGAGACCCGGGCGATCAGCCCGGAGGTCGCGTTCATCATCGCCTCGATCATGTCCGATGACCGCAATCGCTGCATGTCATTCGGCTGTCACGGCGATCTGACGCTGCCGGGCCGGCACGTCGCCGCCAAGACCGGGACCACCCAGGCCTTCCGCGACAACTGGACGGTCGGCTTCACGCCAACGCTGGCCACCGCCGTCTGGATCGGCAATCCGGATAACACGGCGCTCAGCCACAACTCGACCGGGATCGTAGGCGCCGCCCCCATCTGGCACAAATTCATGCAGCAGGCGCTGGCGGGTACGCCCGACCAGTGGTACCCGAAGCCCGCCGGCGTCCACCAGGTCGGCGACAATTATTTCCTGCCGGGCACCGAGAACGTCCGGTCGCAGGTCCTGGCCTGGCCCACCTGCCGGTTCGGGAGTTATAACCCGTACAACCTGACCTACGCCGCCACCCTGGTCGACGGGGTGCCCTGCGTCCTCGGCGCTGGCACGAGAAAAGTCGCCGTCAAAGGCCAGTAGCGACCACGGTTCGGCGCCTCAGCCGGCAGAGAAGGAGCGCCGGAAAAGGGGACGGACCGGCGCTCCTGAAAGTCGTCGGCGATTAGTGGCTGCTGTTCTTCGCGCAGGCCACGTCGTACTGCGATACGCTGCGCGGATTCTTCGAGTTCTGCGGTTGGGTGCCGGCGTAGACCATGCCGGCCTTGCCGCTCGGGTTGAACGCCGAGCCGGGCGCGGTGGCCGCGTTGCCGGGAGTGGACGGGTGTTCCTCGCAGGATTGGTTGGGCTGACCGGTGCTCCCGGTGCTATTGGCGAAGGCCGCGCTGGCGCCGGCCATGACGATCGCGGTCGACACCGTGACGCCAAGAATGAACTTGCGGACCATTGTTTCCTCCTTTCCCCTAAGTCGCTTTCCCCTT
>VBGO01000391.1 GCA_005882525.1 Chloroflexota bacterium | reverse complement strand
TCTTCGGATCCATCGCCAGGAAGTCACCATTAGCGGCACCGAGCGGTCCCAGTCGCTGGATGCCGACGGCCACGGCGTGCTCGGCGGCCTTCTGCAGGTTGAGGTCGATGGTGGTCTTCACCTGGAAGCCGCCCTTGTTGACGGCAGATGCCCCGTAGAGGTTTTCCAACTGCTCATAGACGAAGTCCACGAAGTGCGGCGCCTGGCTGCTTCGGTTCTCCTTGAACACGAACTTCAGCGGCTCGTTCTTCGCCTGCTCGGCCTGCGTGCTCGAGATCATGTCGCTGTTGACCATGGCCTCCAGTACGACCGCCTGCCGCGCCAGGGCGCGGTCCTTGTGCAGGGCCGGATCGTAGTAGATGGGACCGTTGGGCAGCCCGGCGAGCATCGCTGACTCACCCAGGCTCAGATCTTTGGCGTGCTTCCCGAAATAGACCTCCGCGGCGGCCTCGACCCCGGTCGCGTGATGTCCGTAGTAGATGCTGTTCAGGTACAGCTGCAGGATGTCGTCTTTTTTGTACTTCGATTCCAGCGCGGTCGCCACCATGGCCTCGCGCAGCTTGCGCAGAATCGTCTTCCTGGGGGATTGCAGGATGGCAATTTTGGCCAGCTGCTCCGTGATCGTGCTGGCCCCCTGCTCCGGCCGGCGGGCGATCACGTCGACGATGCCGGCTTTGATGACCCGGCCCCAATCGACGCCGTGGTGCTGGTAGAAGTGCTTGTCTTCTACGGCGATGGTCGCGTTGCTGAGGTTGGGACTAATCTCTTTCAACGTGACCGGCGTGACGCGAACGCCCTGCGCGTTGCGCTGCTCGATCAGCGTGCCGTGACGGTCGACGATCTGGACGTCGCCCCCGGCCAGGTCCATACGGCTGGGATCCGGCAGGGTGGCGAAGGCATAGGCGAAGGTGCCCAGCACGAGCAACAGGATCAGGCCGGCGACAATGCCGGCCAGCACCAACCAGTTGCGCCGGTTCTGGAACCAGGTCGACCAGCGCCCCGGTCGCCAGCCTGCCGGCTTGGCGGCTGACGCGCGCTTGCGCGGCTCCGGCGCCGCCGGAGACTGAGGCACTGGCGGGCGCGGCCCTGTCACGGGCCCGCCCCTGGGTGGAGTCGGTGCGCCCTTCTCTATCGCTTCTTCGAGACGGCCGCGTGCCCCCGCTCATGCGGGGTGCTCGAGCCGCTGATCAGCCGGCGTGCGTAACCGGCGGCCAGGGCGGTGAGCGCGGCCTCTGCGGCGCTAATCAGCAGCCGCCGCCCGATGCTCTCCTTGGATTGGACTTCGACCTTCTTGCCGTCGGCCTTGACGATCCGCCTCTGCGCAGATGCCCAGGCTTTTGTATCGTCGCGGAAATCCTCTAAGCGCGCGCGGAGATCATTCAGCTTGAGTTTGCGAACGAGCTGCTCGGCGGTCGAGCGGCGCCGGCGCGTGCGATATCCGAAGACGGCGAACCCGGTGACGATTAGCACAAGCGCGCCGATCCCGGCCTGCAAGGCCCGGTTGGTCTGCAGTTGCGTCTTGACATCGAGGTTGCGCTTGGCGCGAAGCTGCAGGGCCTCGAGCGTTTCTCCGAGGTGGGCGCGAGTCTGCTCTACTTCCCGTTTCGCTTCAGTACTTGTTTGGCCCACTCGGCATCCTCCTTCAGGGTCGTCATCGTTTTGGGCGGCGCCCCGATCTTCAGCATGCTCTTGCCGACCAGAGCGAAGACGATCAGGAGCACCAGGAATAGCGCGGTCTCGATCCCGGCGACCAGCGCATGCGCCGGTATCACCAGCGCGATCGTGACCAGCAGCATAACGAAGAACAGTAGAGCGCAGACGGCGGCGACGCTCAGGAACACCGCGGCTCTGATGTTGCTGCGCAGCATTTCGCCGATCTCGATCTTGGCCAACTGGATCTCCTGCTGGACCAGGCGGACCGTGTCTTCGACCGCTACCCGGGCGAGGTCGATCAGGCCCCGACGGCCATTCCCGTTGGTGTCGGTCGTGCCAGCCGATTCCGTGGCCGAAGCCCGCGGTGCAGAATCCATATGCCTCCTTCCTTCCTTCCCCCGAACGATATTAGTACGTAAACATTATAGTGGGTCTGTCGGCTAAACTGTTAGCCATGCAAAACAATCCGGTTAAAGACCCAAGCCTGCCCGACCCCGTGATCCCCAACCCGAGTGACCCCGAGGTCGGCGATCCGCCGGGTCCCCAGTTTGCCCCGCAGCCGACCCAGCCGGAGATCAGCGAGCCGCCGGCGGCTCCGGTCGAGGTGCCGCAACCCGGGCTGAACCGGCCCGAAGCCCCGCAGCGCTGACGCCGTCGCGATAGCCAATAATGCGCATGTGATCCGGCGGATCCCTGGCGTCCGCGGCGCCCAGGCCTACCTTTACGACAGTGGAGAAGGGCTGGCCGTCATCGACCCCGGGTACACGGGCAGCTTCAAGGCGGTGCTTCGGTTCGTCACGGCGCAACGCCTGGGCACGATCGACTGGGTCATCCTCACCCATCATCACATCGACCACGCCGGCACGGCCTTCGCCCTCTGCCAGGCGACGGGCGCACGCCTCGCGGTGCACCGAGCCGATGCCCCGTACCTGCAGGCCGGCCGGCCACGGGAGCGGATGACCGTCTGGGGTCTGGCCGATCGATTGCCGAAGCGCCTCGCGAGCTTTGTCGTGAGTTGTGCCGGGGGCGACCGGCGGATCCTCGAGGATGGCGAAACCGTCGCCGGCCTTACCGTGGTCCACGGTCCCGGGCATACACCCGGCAGCATCTGCCTCTACTCGGACTCGCAATCGGCGCTTTTCCTGGGTGACGTGCTCAACAACGAGCGCGGACTGCGGACGCCGCCCTGGACGGTCAACCATTCG
>VBGO01000045.1 GCA_005882525.1 Chloroflexota bacterium | reverse complement strand
AAAACGATCCGACGCAGCGCAGCATGGACGCGCTCGCGCAGGCCAACGCCGACCTGCTCAGCGCCTATAGCCTGCTGCAGCGGCAGCGGACCGGCGCCGGCCCGCAGCCGGTCGCGATCATCGACCCGCTGCTCTCCAGTGTCTACAACTTCATCACCGGTTCGAATGCGAAGGCTCCCGTCGGCTCGGTGTTCGGTTGGGCCAACCAATCCGTGCTCAAGGTGGAAGGCCGCGGGTCCACCAATGAAATCGTCCGGGCGCTGCTCAAGGACTACCGGTCGAAGCAGGCCGCGGCCGACCGCGACCTGCACGTCTCCGCCGGCAGCGACCTCGCCGCGCTCTGGACCGCGAACGCCGCCCGGGAGAGGGCCTTCCTGGTCAAGATCAAGGGCGTCACCACCGATGCGGATGGGCTGATCGGCGCGCTGCAGGAAGCCGACCAATCGACGACGGCGTTGGCCGCCAAGCATCACGGCAACGGCAAGAGCGCCGACAAGCCCGGCATGGGCCCGGCGCCGACCCCGCCCGCCAACGGCCAGTCGAAGAAAAAGCCCTGAGGTCCGCTAGACCTCTTCCTCGTCGACGACCCCGTCGAGGGTCAGCATCAGCCCATCCTGCAGGTCGTAGAGGGCGTCCATCGATTCGGCGATCGTGATGTCCTCCGCGGCGCGGTTGCCCAGCGAATGCTCCATCTCGGCGGCGAGCTGCTGGACCCGCACCGCCAGGTCCGCCGGCAGCTGCGTCTCTTCGGCGATGTTCAACATCTCGAGCTCGTCCAGCAGACGGTCGATGTGGCGGATCCGGTTCCGGCGGGCATAGCGCATTTCGCGCTCCGCCTGCCACCGTTCGCGGAGCGACGAAATCTGGACCGAGGTCTGCTCGATCATCCGCCCGCTTCCGAGGGTCCGAGCCATGCTTCCCGAACGATTACTGTACGGTCAAAGGTCGAATTGGTCAAGAACGGAAAGGTCGCCTGAGCTCGCTGAAGGGTCTTCGCTGAGATCAATTCGGCCGGGTTACGGGCTCGTCGTGCTCTCGGCATTCCTGTTCGCCGCCAGCGGCAACGCCGTCAAGGCGCTGTTCAGGCTGGGCTACTCGCCCCTGCTGCTGGCCCAACTCCGGATCTGGTTCGCCTTCGCCTGGCTCCTTGGCGCCCTGCTCCTGTTCCGGCCGGTGCTGCTCCGGGTGCGCCGTCGTGAGCTTCCCGCGCTGGCCGTCTTCGGCGGCATCGGCCTGGCGGGGGTGCAGGTCAGCTATTACCTGACCATCGCCCGGATCAACATCGCGGTTGCCCTGCTGGTTCAGTACCTTGGGTTGGTGGCGGTGACCGCGTTCGAACGGTACCACCGGCGCGAGGTGGTGCCGGCCCAGGTCTGGGGGGCGCTCGCGATGGTGCTGTTCGGCGCCTTCTTCGCCGTTGGCGCCTATCAACCATCCCTCTTCCGGGTCAACCTCCCCGGTGTCATGCTGGGCCTGGTGTCCGCCGGCTTCTTTGCGTTCTACATCCTGCGCGCGTCGACGCTGGCCCGCCGGCTCGACTCCTGGACGGTGCTGTGCTACGGCTTCGGCGCCGGCAGCGTGCTCTGGGCGGTTTTCGACATCGTCACCGGCACCGCCCTGCCCGCCGACTGGAAGATCTGGGTCGCGATGGGCCTGCTGGGACTGATCGGCACGCTGGTCGCGCATGGGCTCTTCGTGAGGGCCTTGCGCACCATCCGCCCCTCGTCGGCCGGCATCGTCGCGACGGCCGAGCCGGTCTTCGCCGGATTGATCGCGTTCCTCGTCGTCGGCGATCGCCTGCAACCCCTGCAGATCTTCGGCGCGGCCGTGATCGTCGCCGGCATCATCGTCGTGCAGGCCGGCAGCCACGATGCGGCCGTCCCCGCGCCCATGCAGTGACCGCCATGGCTCTCGATCGAGTGCGCGAGCGGCTGGTCGCCGGCGAAATCACCTGGCAACTGCAGTACGAGCCCGCCTGTAGCAGCACCCAGGACCTGGCCCGCGCCGCGGCGGCCCGCGGGGCCGATCAGGGCTGGACGGTGGTCACCGATTCGCAGCATCAGGGCCGCGGTCGCCTCGGCCGAGCCTGGGTTGCGCCGGCGGAGACGGCGTTGCTGTTTTCGGTCATCCTGCGGCCGCCGCTTGATGTCCTCCCCCTGCTGCCCTTGCTGGCCGCCCTGGCGGTCGCCGGCGGGATCGAAACCGCGACCGGCGCCGTGCCCGATCTCAAGTGGCCGAACGACGTCCTGCTCAACGGCAAGAAGCTGGCCGGCATTCTGCTGGAACGTCCCGCCGGCGCGGCGGTGGTCCTCGGCGTGGGCCTCAACGTCAACCAATCGGCGGCGGACCTGCCCCAGGGCGCCAGCTCGCTGGCGCTGGAGTTGGGCCAAGAGGTCGATCGCGAGACGTTGCTGGCGGCCATCCTGAACGACCTGGGCAACGCCTACGAGCGCGCCGATCGCCAGGGCGTCGAGTGGATCGTGCCTGGTTGGCGCAGCCGCAGCTCGATGATGGGCAACGCCGTCGCCTTCACTCAGGATGGCTCCCTCGTCCGCGGAATCGCGGAGGACGTTGAGGAAGACGGTGCGCTGCGGGTCCGCCTCGAGGACGGCAGGCGGATCAGCGTCGTCGCCGGCGAAGTCGAACGCGTTCGAAGCGTCTAGAACGTCCTAGTCGTAGGTCTTGCCGTTGTCCTGGATGTAGCCGCCCTCGTGGGTACCCTGCGGATCGTGGTGGGTGAAGTGGATCAGACCACCCTGGGCGTTCCAGATGTACTCGCCGTGGACGATGACGTGGTCCCCTTCCTCCACCGGTGCCCGGGCCCCAATCGAGATGTTGTGCTCAACCTCGACCGTGATGTCCGCGGAGGAGAGTTTGACGATGAACTGCTCGTGGGTGCCGGTGCTGCTGGTCCGGTCGGGGAGCAGCCGCACGACGGTCCCGTCGGCGGTCACCTCGACGTTCGATTGGTGGTTGTGGAAGTCCGAGACGATCGCCGCGTCGTCGGGTTGCGGGCTGGCGCCGCAGGCGACGAGCAGCAGGACGAGCCCGGCCAGCCAGCGCCTCATGGGGAGAGTCTAGGAAAGGAACCGGCGGGTTCCTCTCCTTGGCCTTAGCTGACCTTCACGTCTCCCGTCATCTGCGCGTGGATCGTGCAGTGGTACTTGAAATCGCCTGCGGTGTTAAAGGTGGCGATGAACTTGGCGCCCGCGCTTTGCAGGCAGGAATCGAAGGTGGTGTTGTCGTCCGACGTGACGCTGTGCTGCGCGGCGGTGTCCTGGAAATCCCATTCGACGCTCTGGCCTTTGGTGACGCTCACGCTCGCCGGATCGAATTTCCCGACCGTGTTCGGGTCGGAGACGATTTTGACGGTCTGACTGGCGGTCCCGCTCCCGGCGCCCTTCGGGGTGCAATTGTCGCTGCTCCCGCCACCGCCGCCGCCGCTGCCGCACGACGCCAGCACCAGCGCGCTCCCGATGGCGGCGATGCCCATCTTCCAAACGATCACACTTGCCTCCTTGTCAGAACGGTTTGGCCCTGGGGTTGAGTCTACGGGGCGATCGCCCGTCGCCGCCGTGGAATCGTCCCCCACGGGGCAGAATCAGGTGGCTACCCTACTCAGGAAGCTCTCCGAACTCTCGGCGCGCGTCGCGCACCCAGAGTGCGGTCGCGGAGACCGCGATGACGAGACCGGCGATGAGCATCACCCGGTTAAGGATGAGTCCCAGAAGAATCAGCGCGATCCCGAGCGCCAGCACGGGCGGCCAGATGCTCGGCGGCGGCAAATGGATGGCCTCGTGGCCCTCCCCATGCGTTTCCTGCTCGGGTTCAGCCATCAGCCGAAATTGTTGTAGATCAGCGCCCAAGCGAAGGACAGACCGAACATGATCAGCGCGGTCACGAACATCAGCAACCCGAGCCGAACGTTCTTGCGCGCCTCGTCTCTATGCATCAACGACCACTGAAACTATAGCCTCCCGACCATGCGATCGGCCACCATCACCGCAAAGAGGAGCCCGAGATAGGCGATCGAATACTGGAATAGCAGCCGCGACCAGCGCTGGCGCCGGGAGCCGAGGTTGACGAGCGCAAGACCAATGAAACCGCCGCCGAGCAGGACCGCCCCGGCGAGATAGAGCCACCCGAGCGTCCCGGTCACGACGATCGCCAGGGTGACCGCAACCAGGACAAGCGTGTAGACCACGATCTGGCGACGGGCGGCCGCCTCGCCGCGGACCACCGGGAGCATAGGGACCTGCGCCCGGGCGTAATCGCCCTTCAGCCGAAGGGCCAGCGCCCAGAAGTGCGGCGGGGTCCAGAGGAAGATGACGGCGAAGAGATAGATCGCCGTCAGGTCGACCCGATGCGTGACGGCGGCCCATCCCACGACTGGCGGGATGGCGCCGGCGGCACCGCCGATCACGATGTTCTGGACCGTTGAGCGCTTGAGCCAGAGGGTGTAAACGAAGACGTAGAAGAGCAGACCACTGATCGCCAGGGTGGCGGCCAGCACGTTGACCCAGAACGCCAGCAGCACGAAGGCCGCCAGGCCGAGCACGATTCCGAAGAGCAGGGCGTGGCTCGGAGCGATCCGGCCGTCGGGCAGCGGGCGGCGGCGGGTGCGCAGCATCTCGCGATCGAGGTCGCGGTCGATCCAGCAATTGATGGCCCCGGCCCCGGCGGCAGCCAGCGCCCCACCCAGCAAGGTGAAGACGACGAGTCCGGTGGATGGCCAGCCGCGTTCCGCCATCATCATCCCGCCCAGCGCGGTGATCAGCAACAGCGGAATGATGCGAGGTTTCGCCAGGCTGACGTAGTCGAGGACGACGTCACGAGCCGGCCGCCGGATCGCGTGAGCCGCATCCCGATCATCGATCCGCTCACCGCCGAGCGGCAGCCGGTGGGCGAGCACGGCCAGCACCAGGATGACCACCGCGGCGCCCACCGCAACCTGGAAGGCCAGGGCGGCCAGGGTGAGCGCGACGGTTGCGCGCACGGCGGGTTGGCGGCGGTGGCGAGCCAGAACCGAGAGCAGGCTGACGACGATCAGCACTCCGACCAGGGCGGCGATGCCGCGATGTACCAGCTGAATCGCCGGCAATCCGTCGAAGGCGAAGCTGAAGCCACCGCCGCACAGCGGCCAGGCATTACAGCTCCCGCTGGCGGCGCTGCCGACCACCAGCGAGCCGCTCAGGATCAGGATGTAGGTGCCGGCGGCGGCGGCACGCGACCAACCAACCGAGGGCCGATCCGCCCCGGCGCCTGGGGGGGCAACGATCGCGGCGACCGCTGTGATGCAGACCGCGGCCAGCAGCGCCATCGCAGTCGCCAGGTGGGCCAGCACGATCATGGGGGGCAGCTCGAGGCGAACCGTGACCGCGCCCAGCACGACCTGGACCACGAGCAGGCCGAGTGCGACCGTCGCCGGAATCACGATGTCGCGGCGCCGCCGCCAGGCGACCCAGGCGAACGCGGCGGTCACGAGGACGAGCCCGCTCGTCAGCGAGGCGGTGGTCCGGTGGGAGTACTCGATGATGGCGTGCAGATCGAGGGGCGGCAGCACCCGGCCGTGGCAGAGCGGCCAATCCGGGCAGCCGAGGCCGGAGCCGGACACACGTACCACGCCACCGAGCACGACGAGGGCGTAGGTCACCAACGCCGTCGCGACGCTGAGTGCCCGGAAGGCCTTCATCTGACGCGGCTCAGCCGTGCTCGGCGGGCGCGGTTACGCCGCGGCGCAGGTCGCGGACCGGCCGCCCGCTCCGGACCGGTGGGACCGTGTCGAAGTTGTGCGCCGGTGGTGGCGAGCTGGTCGCCCATTCCAGGGTGTTGCCCTCCCAGGGGTCCGCGGGGGCGCGCCGGCCGCCGCGCACGCTGATCGCGAAGTTGATCAGGAAGAGCAGCACGGCGGTGGCGATCATGAAGGCCCCGAAGGTGGCCAGCAGGTTCCAGGGCGCCCAATCGGTCCGATTCGCGTTCCAGATGGCGATCCGCCGCGGCATTCCCTCGAGGCCGAGGAAGTGCATCGGCATGAAGGTCAGGTTGAAGCCGAGCAGCTGCAGCCAGAACTGGATTTTTCCCAGCGATTCGTTGAGGTAGCGGCCGGTCATCTTCGGGAACCAGAAGAAGAAGGCGGCAAAGACGCCGAAGACGCTTCCACCGAAGAGCACATAGTGGATGTGCGACACGACCCAGTAGGTGGCGTGGATCTGGTAGTCGACGGCCAGGGAGGCCATGAAGACACCGTCGACGCCGCCCATCAGGAACATCAAGACGAAGGCCACGGCAAACAGCATGGCGGTCGTGTACTTGATCGAGCCGCCCCAGAGGGTGGCCAGCCAGTTGAGCACCTTGACCCCTGAGGGCACCGCGATGAGCGCCGTTGTCCCCATGAAGAACTCCTGGAGCGGCAGCGGCAGGCCGGTGGTGAACATGTGATGCGCGAAGACCATGAATCCCAGGACGCCGATGGCGGCCATCGAAAACGCCATGGCGCGGTAACCGAAGATCGGCTTCCGGCTGAACACCGGGATGACCTCGGAGACAATCCCGAACGCCGGCACGATCATGATGTAGACCGCCGGGTGAGAGTAGAACCAGAAGATGAACTGGTACAGCAGCGGGTCTGACCCGTGGATGAAAAAGTGGGTGCCCAGCTGCCGATCCATCAACACCATAGCCAGCACCCCGGCGAGGAAGGGGCTGGCCAGCAGGACCAGTGCGGCCGTGATCTCCATGGACCATACGAATAGCGGCAGGCGGAACCAGGTCATCCCCGGCGCCCGCATGTTATGGATCGTCACCAGGAAGTTGATGGCGCCCATGATCGAGGAGATGCCCAGGATGTGCAGCCCCAGGATCCACAGGTCCTGGCCCAGCCCGGCGGCGTAGGCCTTCTCGGTCAGCGGCACATAGCCCGTCCAGCCGGCCGCCGCCGCCCCGGTCTTGGTCAACAGGCCGCTGTACATCGTCAGGCCGCCGAGGGGAATCAGCCAGAAGGAGAAGGCATTGATCCGCGGGAAGGCCATGTCCCGAGCGCCGATCATCAGCGGCACGAAGTAGTTGCCGAACCCCGAGAACACCGGGATGATCCAGAGGAAGATCATGGTCGTCCCGTGCAGGGTCATGATCTCGTTGTATGTCTGCGCCCCAATGAAGTGGTTGTTTCCCACGGCGAGCTGGGTGCGCATCAGCAGCGCCAGCACGCCGCCGACCAGGAAGAAGAAAAAGGTCGTGTAGAGGTACAGGATCCCGATTTTCTTGTGGTCGACCGTGGTCAGCCAGGCCATGACCCCGCTGGGCGTGCGCGCCTCCTGGCGCGGGAGGGCGATGCTAGCCATGGGCTCGTGTCTCCATCCTTGACGTCATCCTCCCGTCACCGTGATCGTTCCGCGCATGTTGTTGGCCTCGTGGAACTTGCAGAGATAGCTATAGGTGCCTGGCTTGGTGAACTTGATCTCGAAGGTGTCCCCCTCGTTCATCGACTCCGAGCCGGGCACCGCCCGGTTGTCAAAGATCACATTGTGGACCGCCGTCCCGGTGTTGATCCATTCGACGACATCGCCGACCTTGGCGCTGGCCGTAGTCGGCTGGAATTTGAGCTCATCGGTCTCGTTCACCTTGGCCGCGGCGGCTGCGCCGCTCACCTTTTCTCCCGCGGCCGTGGTGCCAGGTGGGAGGGCGCCGCTTAGGAACGCCTGGTACTGAGTCTGCGACACGGCATCGACCTGCAGCGTCATGGCCCAGTGGCTGAGACCGCAGAGCTCGTTGCACTGGCCGTAGTAAGTCCCCGGCTGGCTGGCCTCGATCCATCCGCTGTTCTGATACCCGGGTTTGGCGTAGATCTGCCCACCCAGCCGTGGCACCCAGAAGGAGTGGAGCACGTCTTTGCTGGTGACCTGCAGACGCACCACCTGGCCGGCCGGGATGGTCAGCGTCGCGAAACTGGTCTTGCCATTGGGGTATTTGAAGGACCACGCCCACTGGATACCGGTCACCTGGATGGTCTGCTGCGGCGGTGGCCCGTTTCGCACGTAGTCCATCCGCAAGGTGGTGCGGAGAAACAGAAAAGACACGATCAGCAGCGGTACGGCCGTCCAGACAAGCTCGAGCCGGGTATTGCCGTGGATCTGCGATGGTTCACGATCGTCCCGGCGGCGGAACCGGAGTGCGGCAAAGACAATCAGGCCGCCGACGACGACGAGTACCACCATCGCGATCCAGAAGATCGTGGTATAGACGCTGACGATGTCGCAGGCGTTGGGCCCCGCACAGTCGAGCGGGCTGACGTTGACCGCGGCGGCGGAGACCGGGGCCAACCCGGCGACGACGCCGAGCGCGGGAAGCATGCCGAGCAAGAGTCGACGTGGATTCACGCTCACGACAGTCTACCGAGACGCGTCGTGATCATCGGTGGAAGAGCCACCAGCGGCCGCCGGGTTCCCGCTCGCCGTTGCGCTCCTGTGCCGTCCGGCGAGCGTCGTGCATGGCGTCGTACCAGAAGGTCAACGCCAGAAAGAAGATGCTCATGAAGACCAACAACGAGAGGATCTCGACCAGCAGCGAGAGCAGCACCATGGCGCTGCCGCGTGGCTTCCAGAAGGCGAGCAGCTCGGCGGTGGCGCCCGGAATGTTGAGGGTGAGCAGGAAGAGGCCCACCACGCCGAGCAGGAAGATCGCCGCTTTCTTCGGCTGCCGGTTGTAGAGCTGGCCCAGGCCGGGGATGGCGGACAGCCAGGTCGCCAGCCGCACGCTCGCCCGGCGTCGGGGCGGCGTCAGGACCTGCGGAGGATGCGGCTCGACCACGGGGGCTGGAACCGCCTACCGCTGGAACATCCGAAAGCAGTAATAGGCGACCAGGAGCAGTGAGGCCACGGCCCAGATCAGCACGAAGAAGAAGTCGCCGGCCCCCGGATCGCGGCCGAGGTTGATCAGCTCGACGAGGGCGGGGACCATCAGCCGCCCGCCTTGTGCGCCTTGGTCACGTCGAGCAGGTTCTCCGCCACGATCACCAGCGCGGTGAACCCGATGAGCACGGCGAAGGCGATCGCGGTCCCGACCAGGTTCTTCAGCTGCTGGCGTCTCATGGAAGGCTCGTGTACTGCTGCCACATCCGGATCCAGTGGACTAGCAGGTTGACGTTGTCGTTGATCGGCTGCGGCAGCAGTTTGTTCACACCCCAGGCGGGCATGATCGTGTGCAGGTGGTCCTCACCCTGGTTGCCCAGGTAGATGCAGCGGTAGTAGTAGTCGTCGTTGAAGAAGCCCAGCCGGTTCTGGTCGTTGAGGGGCGGCCCCTTGCCGCCTTCGCCGGTGGCGCCATGACACTGCGCGCAGTTGTTCTCGTAGAGCTGGGGCGCCTTGTCGTACACGCCGAAGGGGCTGGGCACCAGGTTGTGGTGCGCCCCGGCCTGGTCGGTGGCTTGCCGGTTGCCGTTATGGCAGATGATGCAGCCACTCTCATCGATGCCCAATCCCTTGTAGGCCTTGGGGATGAAGCCGGTGAGCTGCGCCACCACCGGCTTGTTGGTCGAGGGGTCGTTGACGACTTTTCCGTTGGCGTCGAGCACGTAAAAGGGCTGGGCTTTTGGATCGCTGCAGCTGGCAGCGGTGGCGGCCGCCGGTGAGGCGGAGGCGGCCGGCGAGGCCGCGGTCGCCGGTGCCGCCGATGAGGAGGGCGCCGCCGACGCCGAGGGTTTGGCCGACGCGCTTGCCGAGGCGCTCGCCGACGGACTGGCGGCCGCCTTCGCTGGCCGGCACATCAGCGTCTCCTGGCCGTATTTGGCGAAGATCGCGTCACTGATCACGGCCGGATGGTTCGGGCCAAGCCGCTTGGCGGCCTCCTGGGGACCGACTTTCTGGATGTCCGGCACGTGGCAGGTGATACAGCGCTCGACCACGAACTGGCCGTTGACCTGGACCTTGGGAAAGAGCTGCTGCACCTGGATGGGAAAGTCCTGGCCGTAGTGCGCCGCGTATTTTTCCTGGATCGGCGCCCACGGCCGGCTCAGGTCCTGGTAGAAGGCGAAGGCGAGCAGCGCGAGGAAGGCGACGCTCACCACCAGGAAGGCGCGTCCTAACACGCCGCGCCCCCACAGGTCTGCGGGTTGCCGAGCACCCAGCCCCAGTCCCAGACGAACTCATGACCGCGGAAGAAGGTGCCGATGATGACGAGCGCCACCACGACGATCATGTAGAGGGCAAACAGGATGATGGCGACTTTCCGCTCCGCCGGCCGCCGGCTGGGGTTGCGATCCAGGAATGGCACCAGGATCATCAGCACGATCACGAACGTTGGGAAGGCGACGCCGGCCATCAGCGGTGGAAAGCGGGCGAGCAGCTCTTGCAGGCCGAGAAAGTACCAGGGCGCTTTGGAGGGGTTAGGGGTCATGCCCGGGTTCGCCTTCCCGAGCAGGGGGGCCTGCAACCAGATCGAGACCAGCACCAGGAACACGGTCATCGCGACCGAGGCGATGAACTCCTTGAAGACGAACTCAGGGAAGGAGACGATCATCTCGTCGTCGCTGTCGTCGCGGACCGTCGAGGGCGCCTCCACCTCCCGGCGGCGCGCCACTACGCGATCGCGGGCCGCGATCCGGTCCTGTGCCTCAGTGGCCATGCCTAATCAGAGCCCCCCGCTGAAGCCATCTTTTCGGACGCGCCAGAAGTGCACGACCATTAACAGGAACGCCACCAGGGGAAGCCCCACGACGTGCGCCACGTAGAAGCGGAGCAGCGCGTTATCCCCGACCACCCGGCCGCCCAGCATCAGGTAGCGGGTGTAGGGTCCGGCGATCGGCGCGTACTTTGCCATGTTGGTGCCGACCGTGACCGCCCAGATGGAGAGCTGGTCCCAGGGCAGCAGGTAGCCAGTAAAGCTGAGCAGCAGCGTGATCAGCAGCAACAGGGTGCCGATTCCCCAGTTGAACTCGCGCGGCTTCTTGTAGGCGCCGGTCAAAAAGACCCGGGCCATGTGCAGCCAGACGGTGATCACCATCGCGTGCGCCGCCCACCGGTGCATGTTGCGGATCAGGCCGCCAAAGGTGACGACGAACTGCAGGTCACGCATGTCCTGATAGGCGTGCGATGTCGAGGGGACGTAATAGAACATCAGGTAGAGCCCGGTGACGGTCAACACGATGAAGAGGAAGAACGACAGTCCGCCCAGGCAGAGCGTGTACGACATTCGGATCCAGGAGCGGCGCACCCGGACCGGGTGGATGTGAAGGACGAAGTTCGTCAGCGCCGTGCGGGCGGCGATCTTGTCGGTCAGCGGCAGGCCGTGGCGGAAGACCGAGGCGACCATCTGCCCGACGACGGAAAACATCTCGTCGACCGCCCCGCGAATAACCTTCATGAATCCTCCCGGTTAGCTGATCAGACCTTGAGGCGGAACGCGCGATCCACGATGACCGACCGGTCGATGAAGAGTTTCCCATCCCGGGCCACCTCGATGTGGACCCGGTCCATCGGCCGCGGCGCCGGGCCGAAGAAATTCACGGCGTCGCGGAAGTACCGGCTGCCGTGGCACGGACATTTGAAGCCGGGTAGCGCCGGGTTGGCTTTGGTCGCCACCTGGCCCGTATCCGGGTCTTTGGAGATCGCGGTGCCGGCCGCCACCAGGTCGCTGGTCACGTCGGGGAAATACCGCGGGGTACATCCGAGGTGGGTGCATATCAGGCTGATCGCGTAGAAGCCGTTCGCATCGTGGTTGATCACCACCCGCTTATCGATCAGCACCGTCGTCGATCCGGGGGGATAGACGCTGGGCGGGTCCGCCTTGAAAGCGGGTGGGTCTTCGTACGTCGCATTGGGGTAGAGCCATTTGATGCTCTGGTAGAGCGCGATCAGGCTGGCGACTGTGAAGCCGGCCCAGCCGGCCATCGCCAGGAAGCTGCGCCGCGACATTTCGCGGCTGTCCTCCATCAGGCGCTTGAATGAGGCAGCCATCAGACGAAGGGGTTGTGGGCTGGCGGTGTGAAGATCGTCGCGAAGACAATCGTCGACGCCATGATGATGATGAAGAGCGCGGCAACGAGCAGGCAGCCGAAGTCAGCCTTGATCGCCGCCACTACGCCGCGCACGGAGTCGAGGATAGCAAAGCGACGCAGGGGGAAACATCGGGTCTCGGCCCGAGGCCGGCAACAGGCTCAGGCGGGCTGCAGGTCGCTCCGCCGCGCGGCGGGCGCCGAGCCGAGGGCGAGCGCCTTGCGCTTGGCGACGTATTCGTTGACCAGGGAGACCAGGGTGGCCTGGCTCCAGGTCAGCGGCGAGACAGACAAGGGCGCCTTGCTGTAGGGATCGAGCTGCTCGGAGAGCACGCCGCTGGGCAGGGCCGCGGCCGCCACCCATTCCAGGATGTCGCGGGCCTTCGCCAGGTCGCCGAGAGAGCGCGCCTGGCTGACCAGCCACTGCCCGTACCACATCGTGCAGATGAACCACGGGTTGCCCGGGACGTTGCCGATGTCCTGGCTCACCTGGTAGTACCAGTCGTTCTCGTAGCGGGCGATGCCGCCCACCTCGGTCTTGCACCAGAGCCGGTCGTAGACCGCCTTCATGGTGCTGACGATCTGCGGGTCGCCGGCCGAGAACATGCCGAAATACCACAGCCCATAGACGCTGGAGTCGATGGTCAGGTCACGCGCCGTCGTCCCGTCGGGCCGGACGTAGATCCGGCGGATGAACCGGTTGAGCTCCGGATCGAAAAGGAAGCGCAGCGTCCCCTGCTTGATGCCATCGGCCACACCGCGGTAGCGGTCCGCCAGCGTCATCTCGCCGTAGAGCTGGGCGAAGTTGGCGGCCGCCTTCAGCCCGGCCCAGACCGCCGCCACCGTAAAGCTCATCACTCCCCGCCGCTCCTCCCACAGGTCGTAGCTCGGTTCGGGCAGGCCGGTAAGTGGGTCGATGTAGCCGGCCAGGAAATCCGCCGCGAGGATGATCAGGGGCCGGTAGTAAGCCTTGAAGAATTCGAAGTCGCGATGGCGGTCGTAGTGCTGCCACAAGGAGAAGAGGACCAGCCCGGTCTCGTCCTCCTGGATCGGGTACTGGGGCTTGCCGCTGGCATCGACCCAGGGGTGCCAGCTGCTTCCCGGGTCACCCGCGGGGGTGTACTTGTGGCGGAAGTAGCCCTCCTTGGTGACGATCCGCGCGCAGAGCTCGAAGAAGCGCCGCGGAATGTCGACGTAGCCCGCCTGATCCATCGCGTAGACCGCCAGGGCCGCGTCACGCGGCCACATATAGCTGTAGGTATCACGGGCGAACTTGATGATGTCGGCGTCGTTGGCCGCCAGCACGGCGCCGCCGCTATCGACCTGGGTGCGCACCACCAGCAGACAGCGGCGAAACAGGTCCGCCACCTGGGGGGAGAGATCGCCGAACTCGCGCTCCTCCTTGTTCACCCAGGCGATCCAGTAGGAGCGGGTGCGCTCGAGAAAGGCTTCCGGTCCTCGCAGGGTGACGACATCGGCGACAGTCTGCAGCTCGGCGAGGTTGCGCGCGGCGATCAGCCACTGGTAGGCGGTCACCAGCTGCCCCTGCGGCACCCGACCCAGCTTGAGGGCGAGCGTCATGTCGACCGATCCCTGCTCGATGGGGTTGTTCCCGAGCTCGCCATCCTCAGCGTCTCGCCAGGTTCCCTGCGCCCCCCCAACGTCTTTCTTGCCGCACGCATAACCGTCGAGTCCGATCCGGTCACCGACCTGGCCGCAGGCGGCGAAGCAGCGCTGCCCCTTGTAGGCGACCAGCCCCTTGACCGCCGGGTAATACATGACGGTGTCGCCGACCTCGGTGCCGTAGATGTGCCAGTCGAAATGAAAGAAGAGGCGGACCTCGCGCTCCGGCCCCTCGTTCAGGACCCGGACCCGCCGAAGTAACAGGTCCCGACCGAGGTCAACGGTGTCGCTGAAGGTCAGGCGCACCCCCAGGTCGGCGTGGTGCAGGGTGACGTTGGTGACCAAGGTGTCCGGCTGGTAGACGAGGTTGCGGGACCAGCCCGGGTCATCCAGCCATACGAAGCGACCGTCCACCCAGATCCCAAAGCGGCAGGGCTCGCCGCTGGTGTGGTTCTCCTGGCCGACCCGCGGATAATAGATGTCGCGCAGCTGGTAGTGGCGATCGAAGTTGACCAGCAGGGCGCCGTTGCCGATCGGTAAGTCCCGAGACACGTCGGCCCATTATCGGGTGCCGGTCAGTAACGTGGGCGATCGGAGAGCGCGTTGTTACGATGTCGTGCATGGCGAGCGCGGCCAAAACCGACACCCTCACGATCCGATCGGGCAAGCACGCGGAGGCGATCGACATTACGGATCGGGTGCAAGCGGTGGTACGCGAGAGCGGCGTCCAATCCGGCCTCTGCCACGTCTATGTGCCCCACACGACCGCGGGTGTCTTCATCAACGAGAACGCGGATCCCGACGCCCTCTCGGACATCCTCGGCACCCTCGAGACGCTCGTACCCTGGGAGAACGGCTACCGGCACGCCGAAGGCAACGCGGCCGCCCACATCAAGGCCAGCCTGGTCGGCACCTCGCAGACGATCCCGGTGCGCAACGGCCGCCTGGCGCTGGGGCGTTGGCAGGGCATCTATTTCGCCGACTTCGACGGCCCGCGCGAGCGCCGCTTCCAAGTCACCGTCCTGGCGTGACAGAGCCGCCCGAAGGCGGCTCCTCATCCAACCGGGCCAGGGGCTATTTCTTTTGTGGGACGGCGCCGAGCCGCGCCTGCTCGCCGTTGCCGCTGGCCGTCCCTCCGGAGATCGGGATTTTCACCGACTTCGGCTTGGCCGGCTGGGCTTTCGGCACGGTGAGGATCAGCAGGCCGTTAACGAACTGTGCCTTTGCCTGCTCCCCGACCGCGTCCTCCGGAAGCGTGACCTGGCGGCTGAATTTGCCCACGAAGTTCTCACGCAGCCAGTAGTGCTCGGCCGCCGCGTCGGCCGCCGGCTTGATCTCGCCCTTGATCGTGATCTGTCCGCCGTCGAACGTGACCTCGACCGCGTTCGGATCGACCCCCGGGACGGCTGCCCGGATGACCCACTCCTTGTCGGTTTGGTAGACGTCGAGCGGCAGGTATCCCTCGCCGACGGCCCCCACGCTGCGGGACGGCCCGGGTACCCCGAACGTATCGCCGAACAGGCGATCCATGGCGCTGTGGAGAGACATCAGGTCACTGATGGGTGACCAACGAATCACGCTACTCATGACTTGACCTCCTTCCGAACAGCGCGCTCCCGCGTGGAAGAGCGCGCAGTCAATGATTTTTCGCTGGCCGCTATACCCCGGGCGCGGCGGCTTCTAAACACGAAACGGGGCGGGAAATGGTCCTGTTCACGGTCGGTGAAACGGCGTAACCAGTTCAAGGATGCCGGTATATACTGGTCAGATTCTTTAGCCGGGGAGACGCATGCTTACCAGCATCAAGTCGGTCGGCAGCTATGTTCCGTCCGGCATCCTGACCAACGCCGACCTC
>VBGO01000044.1 GCA_005882525.1 Chloroflexota bacterium | reverse complement strand
CCGGGCGAGATTCTGAGCCGAGCTGGAGAGCAGGCCGATCGACTCCAGCAGGCAGTAGGCGGCCACCGGCATCATCAGGTTGAGCTCGAAGATGCTGCCCGACTGGGCGGCGATCGTGATCGTCTGGTCGTTGCCGAGCACCCGCGCCACCACCATGGTCATCGACTCGATGATCACCGGGTTGACTTTGCCGGGCATGATCGAGCTTCCGGGCTGCACCTCCGGCAGGGTGATCTCGCCCAGGCCGGCGCGCGGTCCTGAGGCGAACCAGCGCAGATCGTTGCCGATCTTCCAGAGGCTGACGGCGACGGAGCGAACAGCACCCGCCGCCGACAGGACGGCGTCGAGGGTTGCCTGGGCCTGGAAATGGTTGTCGGTCTCCTTTACCGGTATGCCCGCGCGCCGAGTCAGGTGCGCGCAGACCCGCTGGGCGAACTCGGGGTGGGCATTGATGCCAGTGCCGACGGCCGTGCCGCCCAGCGGGAGGTCGGCCAGCTCCTCCGCGCCGCGGCGGACGCGTTCGACCGAACGCTCGACCTGACCGGCATAGCCGAGGAACTCCTGGCCGAGCCGGATGGGGGTGGCGTCCTGCAGGTGCGTTCGTCCGGTTTTGATAATCGGCATTAGCTCGCGCGCCTTCTGATCGAGCGCATCCTTGAGGTAGGTGAGTGCCGGTACCAGCTCTTCGTGGATGGCCACCAGCGCGGCCAGCTGCATCGCCGACGGGATGACGTCATTGCTCGACTGGCACAGGTTGACGTGGTCATTGGGATGCACTGGCTGCCTCGACCCGAGGGGCTGCCCGAGAATTTCGTTGGCGCGGTTGGCGATCACTTCGTTGGCATTCGTGTTGGTGGAGGTGCCCGATCCGGTCTGGAAGACGTCGACGACGAAGTCCTTGTCGAATTTCCCTTCTTCCACGTCTTCGGCGGCCTGTTGAATCGGGTTAGCCAGGCGGGTCTCGAGGAGTCCTAGCTCGGCGTTCACCAGCGCCGCGGCACCCTTGAGCTGGGCCAGGGCGCGGATAAACCGCCGTGGCAGGCGCAGGTTGCTGATCGGGAAGTTCTGGCGAGCACGCTCGGTGCTGGCACCGTAATAGGCAGTGGATGGGACGCTGACCTCACCCATCGAGTCTCGTTCGATGCGGTCCACGTCCTCGGTCATCGAGGTCATGCTAACAACCGGTTGGCGGCCAACCCGGGGGCCATCGATGCCGCGAGGAATCGCGTAATCTGTACGCCGTGACAGCCCGCATCGTTTCCATCCAGCTCTGTCCTGGCCACCGCGAACCCATGCAGCAGGTGCCGACCGCCAGGCTGGTGGAAGGCGTCGGCATCGAGGGTGACAAGCACGCCAGTGCCGCCTCCAAGCGGCAGGTTCTGCTGGCCGATCGGGAGGCGCTCGACGCGGTCGCGGTCCTGCCGGGCACCATCAAGGAGAACGTGACCGTAGAAGGGGTGGACGTCATGCGGCTCCCGGCCGGTACGCGGCTGCGCCTCGGCGGGAGCGCCGTGCTGGAGATCACCGCGATTTGCGAGCCCTGTTTTCGGATGGACGAGATCCGGGATGGCTTGCGCGCCGAGCTCGAGGGCCGGCGAGGCATGCTGGCGCGCGTTGTCGAGGGGGGAACCATCGGAGTCGGCGACGCCATCCGCATCGAGCAATCGGAGCCGCTCGCCTCGTAGCTTGATCCGCGCGATCGACCTGCACGTCCATCTGCCGCTCAAGGAATGGCTCGATGGCAGCATGGGTCCCTACCGTGAGGGGGCGGCCAGGTACTTTCGCAGCGAGGTCCACGAGCGCAGCGTGGACGAGCTCGCCGTCGAGTTCGCCCAGGAGCAGCTCTTCGGTATCCTGCTCGCCTGGGATGCCGAAACGGCGACGCACCGGCCGCCGCTCACCAATGACGTCGTAGCGGCGATCGTCAAGCGTCACCCGAAACGCTTCGCGTTCTTCGCGTCGGTCGATCCCTGGAAGAAGGACGCGGTCCAGGAGCTGGAGCGGGCGGTCACCGAGCTCGGCGCGAAGGGAGCGAAGTTCCATCCGTCGATGCAGGACTTCTACCCGAGCGATGAGCGGCATTTCAAGCTCTGGGAGAAGGCATCGGAGCTGAGGGTCCCGTGCCTCTTCCACACCGGGACCAGCGGCATCGGCGCCGGCCAGCCCGGCGGGCAGGGTATCAAGCTCGACCCGGCGCGCCCCATCCACCTGGATGTGGTGGCGGCCCACTTCCCGGAGCTGCCGATCATTGCCGCTCACTTCGGCTGGCCCTGGCACCTGGAACTGATCGCCATGGCCCTGCACAAGACGAATATCTTCATCGAGCTGTCCGGCTGGTCGCCGCGCTACTATCCCGAGGAACTGGTGCGCGAGATCGGCGGCCGGCTCCAGGACCGGACGCTATTCGGCAGCGATTACCCGTTCATCAAGCCGGCACGGGTGATGGAAGAGCTCGATGCGCTCTCGCTGAAACCCGAAGCGAAGGTGAAGATCCTTCGCGAAAACGCGGCCCGGCTGCTAAAGCTCGAACTCAGCTGAGTTTCGCATGGCCTTCCCAAGACAGCGTGCTCTTTCATTTAGCCCGACGTCCAGGGCGATAGCCATCGGCCGCAGTCACACGGTGACTTGAGCGCGCAGGTGCGCCGTCCAGCGGGTCGCGGCGCCCTCGCGCCAAAGGCAAGGATGCGCTCGGATGCTCGCACGACCCGCATGCGGCGCCTGCACGCGCGCGCGAAAGCGCGGCTCGGCCTGCAGCCTCGCTGATTCCGCTAACGCGCGGGTCCCGATGACCTCATAATGCACCTCGATGCCCCGCGGCTATGCCCGGTACGTGCTCGGCGTAATGGTCGGCATCAACTTCCTCAATTACCTCGACCGCTACATCCTGCCCGCGGTCAGCACCAAGATCCAGGCCGAGTTCCACCTGACCGACAGCCAGGTCGGTCTGCTGGGCAGCGCCTTCCTGCTGGTCTATGCCGTCGGCACGATTCCCTTTGGTATCTGGGCCGATCGCGGGGTGCGCAAGACGGTGGTCGGCATCGGGGTCACCATCTGGAGCCTCGCCACACTCTTCACCGGCCTGGCTCGTAGCTATGCGCAGCTCTTCCTCGCGCGGGCTGTGCTCGGCATCGGGGAAGCCAGCTACTACCCGGCCGGCACCGCCCTGCTGGGCGACTACTTCAAGAAAGAAGGTCGAGGGCGCGCCATGTCCATTTGGGCGGCCGGGACCGCAGTCGGGATCGCTGTTGGTTTTGCCGGCGGCGGGATCGTGGCCAGCATCCTTGGCTGGCGCGCCGCGTTCTACATGACCGCCATCCCTGGCCTGGTCTTCGCCGCGCTGGCCTTCGGTCTGCGCGAGCCCCTTCGCGGCGCCGCGGAGGAGCGAGGTCCGCAGACGCGCAAGCCTCCGGCGATCACGTGGAGGACGTTCAGCGCGCTGCTTCAGATCCCGACGTTACGAGCCACCATCGCGGCGGAGACCGCCCTCTTCTTCGTGCTCGGTGGCGCGGCTTTCTGGCTCCCCACCTACTTGAGCCGGCGCTTCGGACTCGGCACGGGCACCGCCGGCACGCTGGCGGGCGGGGTGCTCGTCCTCGGGCTGCTGGCCGGCTCGCTGCTGGGTGGAACGATTGCCGACCGGCTGACGATCCGGCGGCGCTCGGCGAGCAACCTCCCGATCGGCATCGCCGGGTTCGTCGCCGGCGCCGCCTTCGTAGCCCTCGCCCTGGTGATGCCCAGCCTGGTGCTCTTCGTCCCCATGTTTCTGCTGGGAGCGGCCTGCCTCTATCTCTACAACGGGCCCTACACCGCCATCAAGCAAAATGTGGTGCTGCCGACCGCGCGCGCCAGCGCGGTGACTCTCGCGTTGCTGATCGAGCATCTCCTGGGGGACTCGTACGCACCGTTCGCGATCGGTAAGCTGTCCGACGTGTTGCACAGCCTCCAGCTCGCCCTTCTGATCCTGCTGCCCCCGTTGCTCGTGCTGGCGGCGGTCTTCGCCGCGCTCGGCCTGCGCCATGAGGACCCGGACGGTCGCGCGATGGAGGCGCGTTGGGCCAGCGGCTACGAGGTGTCCGGCAGAGGGGTCACCGGGCCGGGCTAGGTCTCGACCCCGGCAAACAGGTCGTCTTCGGCGAGGTTCCCGCCGGCGCCGACCAGGGAGAAGACCTCGGTGTCACCCTGCCCCGCGACGAATTTCCGTAGCGGCTCCCACTCCTGCGTCTGGGTGCGGTGATGGGCGAAGGCGCGCAGCTTCGCCTCCTCGAATCCCTTGATCGAGATTCGGGTGGTGACCGGCGGCTGCGGCGGGAGTTTCAGCGACTCAACCGTCATGGTGTTCGCGGTCTGGAAATAGAGCTTGCTCGGTGACCAGGGAGCGATCCCAAGCGCGAGCGCCTCGAGCTCATAGGCGGCCGGATCGCCGCTGAGCGTGCAGGCCTGGACCGTCATCCGGCTGACGACCTTGTGGTCGGGATGACCGTAGGCGCCCTCCGGTCCGAAGGTCACGACCACCTGCGGCCGGTGGCTGCGAAGGCAGCGCACGATGTCGCCCAGGAAGCGCTCCCGCACCGCCTCGACTTCCTCGACGCGTTCGAGCGCCCCGTCCGGGTAGTCGAAGACTTCGAGGAAGTGGACGCCCAGCTCGGCGGCGGCATCCGATAGCTCGAGCTCGCGAACGTCGGTCAAACGGCGGAGGTCGCCAGCCTCCCGCCCATTCCAGAGCCCCGCCCCGCCGCGCGTCATCGTGATCAGGCTGACGGTCGCGCCCTCGGCACCGTATCGGGCAATGGTGGACGCGCAGCCGAAGCACTCGTCGTCGGGGTGGGGCATGACGATCATCAAGCGCTGGCCTTCACGCCCCATTCCGAGTCAGTGTAGGGGCCGCAGCCGGTCCCTGAGGCGCGCTGGTGCGAAACGATAATGAGTGGGTGCCACGTCCCGATGCCGCCATTGCCGCGGTCGAGGCCTCGCAGGTGGCCTCCTGAGCGCCCTGCTCTTTCTTCACAACGGCCTGTTCCGCGCCGGGCTGTTGCTCACGGTCATCATCGGCATCTGGGGCCTGGTCATGTATTTTCGGAAACTGCCCCCCGGCGGTGGCTTCCGCTCGACGCTGGTGCTGACCGAGGTTCTCTTCGTCCTCTAGGGCCTGATCGGGGTCGGCATGTTCCTGGGTGGGCGCCGCCCCCACGATTCGCTGCACTGGCTGTACGGCGTGCTGCTGGTGCTGCTCTTGCCGATCGCCGCCACCTACGTTGGTGGCCGTGGGCCACGCCGGGAAGCCCTCGTCTACGGCATCGCCGGGCTGTTCATGGCGGGGTTGACGATTCGCGCGCTCACCACCGGCGCCTGAAAAACGGGAGAGGGGCCCTTTCGGACCCCTCTCGGTGCCGCTTTAGCGGCTCTTACGGGTCGACTTCTTGGCCTTCTTCGTGGCCTTCTTCCTGGTCGCCATGCGTCACCTCCTTATCGCGTGAGCGGCGAACCGCGGCGCACCACGTCGCGTGCGCTTACGGTGATAACGCTTAGTCCAAAACGATCTTGCAGATTCGCAATGGAAGCGAGCTAGAAGAGGCGCAACTGGTCGACGGCGCCCAACGCTTTCGCGCGAAGGCCGCGGCGTCGCAGGTGCATCGCGAGCTCTTCATCGAAGCCGAGCATCGTGTAGGTCATGCTCGCGCCTACCTGCTCGGCGTAACAACAGAGTTCTTCGAAGTCGGCGTGATCGGAGAGGGGAAAGATCGCGTCGACCTCCAGGCGATCTCTCAGACTACGGTCCATCGCCCAACCCGTCAGCGCCGCCGTTTTGAATTCACCAAGCTGGTGGGCAAGGCCGCTACGCCGGGCGGATGGCGGCAAGATGACGACCGCCGGCCGCCCCATGGTCTCGCCCAGCCGCTGATACGCGGGGAATTCGCAGCCGAGCTCTCGATACACTTCCGTGACGCCGAATGACGACGGATGAAGGGCGATGGTGAACCCTTCGGCGGCGAGCGCGGACAGGACCTCCTGTCCCTTGCCGAGGGAATAACCGAGTAGCACGGGCGTCGCTCCACCGTCGAGCACGCTCCTGCACCAGGCAACCACCGCGGCGATCACCTCGGCGGCGTCGGGGAAGCGGTAATGTGGCTTGCCGAAGGTGCTTTCCAGCACCAGCACGTCCGCCGGGATGGGGCGGGCCGGTGCGCTGGTGAAGCCGCCCCGCGTCTTGAGATCACCGGTATAGAGGATGCGCCCGAAGTCGGTGTCGACCAGCGTCTGTGCCGACCCAAGGACATGGCCGGCCGGATACAACGTCACCTGGCAGCGCTCGAGCGCGATCGATTGACCGTAGGGGACCGCCTCGAGGCTACCGAGTGCGGGACGACGATGCGTAACCAGCCGGCTGGTGGCGGGGGTCGCGTACGCCAGCGGGTGGTCGGCGACGTGGTCGCTGTGGGCGTGACTGATGACGGCCCGCGGCCGGGCTTTTTTCGGGTCGAGCCACAGGTGCTGCTCCGGAAGGTAGACGCCGCCGCCTTCCCAGAGGATGGGGTAGGCGATCAAGGCAGCGCTCTTACTCAGTCGCGGCGGCGCTGCGTTCGAAGAGCTCGTCGCGAAGCGCGCAATAGGTGCAGAACCGCTGGCCGGGAGGTCCGGCGAAGACGCTGGTGCGGCCGCAGGTCGGACAGGTCTCCTTGGGCTCACCTTCGGCGCTCGTGGTCGGCAGCTCCACCAGGGCCGGCGCGCCGGCCGGTTCCGCGACCGCCGGGGCATCGCTCTTGGTGGGCTCGATGACGGCTGGCGGTGGCGGCTCCAGGGGTGGTGCTACTGCGGGGGCGGTCTCAGCCGCGTCGCGTTGCCCGAACAGCCGGGTCAGCCAGCGGAGCACTCGCGGCTACGGTAGAACACTGGCCCGCTGAAGTCAAATGACGCCATCAGACGGCCAACCCGAGTTGGTGCGGCTCCGGCGGTGGTTCGGCCCGAAAGCGGCGCCGATCGCCGACGCCGTACTGGCCCTTGAGGACGCCGACGGTCTCGATCACCGGCGCCTTGACAGCCGTCGGGGCGTAGGCGCCCGGAAAGAGATCGCGGTAGCGAGCCAGCAGCTGCGGATACTCCCTGGCCAGGAATTCCATGAAGTGCTCTTTGGTGCCGGGCTTCAGATAGACGATGTTCGCCCAGACAAAGCAAGCCCCCGAATCCGCCGCGGCCGCCACCGTGGCTTCCAGCTGGCGCGGCGAATCGGAAAGCCCGGGCAGCACCGGCGCCATCCCGACCCCGGCCTCGATCCCGGCGTCCACCAGCGCCTTGAGCACCTTCAGGCGCTGGCGGGGCGGCGGCGTCCCCGGTTCCGTCCTGGCCCAGACGGTTTCATCGATGGTCGGGATGCTGAAGCACACGGTGGTCTTCGCCCGCCGGGATAGCTCGACGAGCACGTCGATGTCGCGGATGACCATCGTGCCCTTCGTGATCAGCCCGACCGGCGTCTTGAAGTCGCGGAACGCTTCCAGGCAGCGGCGGGTCAGCCGGTAGGTGCCTTCGATCGGCTGGTAGGGATCGGTCGCTGTCCCGAAGGCAACCGTCTCCCGCTTCCAGCCGCGCCGCGAGAGCTCCCCGCGGAGCAGGTCGGGCAGATTCGCCTTCACGCCGACGCGGGCCGAGAAGCCGGCCCCGGGGTCGCGGTCGGCCAACTTCGCATGAGCCCGGGCGAAGCAGTAGACGCAGCTGTGGAAGCAACCCTGATAGGGGTTGAGCGACCAGTTGAAGCCCATATGCTGCACCCGGTTCAGGGCCGACTTGGCCACGATTTCGAAGTACTCGGTACGAGGCATTCGAGTCCTCCATCTTAGTACAAACGTTCGTTCGGTCGCGCGGGGTTTATCCATAATGGATGGGGCCAGCATGAACGTCCTCGTCTGCGTGAAGCAGATTCCCGATCCCAACGCGCCCGGTAAGCTCGACCCCCAGTCGAAGCGCCTGGTGCGAGAGGGCGTTGACCTGGTTTTGGACCCTGGTGATGAGCATGGGGTGGAGGCCGGCCTGCAGCTCACCGAGAAGGACGGAGGCGAGGTGACGATCATCTCGATGGGTCCGCCCAAGGCGCTGGAGGCGATCCGGCGGGCTCTGGCGATGGGGGCCCACCGCGGCATCCTGGTGACAGACCCTGCGCTGGAGAACTCAGACGCGCTGAGCACGGCGCGGGCGATTGCCGCCGCCATCAAAGATCAGCCCTACGACCTGATCATCTGCGGCACCGAGAGTACCGACGGCTCGTCGGGGGCGATGCCGGCCCAGCTAGCCGAGCTCCTCACGCTGCCGCTGCTCAGCTTTGCGAAGAAGCTGGAAGTTGCAGAGGGCAAGGCGGTGATCGACCGGCAGACCGACGACGGCTACGACGTGGTGGAGGCGCCGCTGCCCGCCATTGTCACGGTCACGGGCGGCATCAACGAAGCCCGGTATCCCGCGCTCCGGGGGATCATGCAGGCGAAGAACAAGGACGTGAAGCAGGTCGGCCTGGGTGAGATCGGGCTCAACGGCAAGGCCGGCAAGGCGGCGCTGACCCAGGAAGTCGTCGAGGCGACCCCGGCCGAGGCCCGGAAAGCCGGCGAAGTGGTCGAGGACAAGGGTGAAGGGGCGAAACGGGTCGCCGACTTCCTGAAAAAGCTGAAGGTCATCTGATGGCCGGGGTCTGGGTCTTTGCGGAAACCGTCGATGGGACGCCCAAGCCGGTGGTGCTCGAGCTGCTGACGAAAGCCCGGTCGCTGGGGGAGACCACCGCGATCGCGCTCGGTCCGGGCGCGTCGAAGTCGGCCGACGCGCTGGGCAAGTACGGCGCGAAGAAGGTTTACGTCCATGAAGACCCGGCCTTCCGGGAGATTCTCGCCACGCCGGCGGTTGACCTGCTGGCGCGGCTTATCGAGAAAGATCAGCCGGAGCTGGTGATCTTTGGCATGACATACGACGGTCGCGACGTGGCGTCGCGCCTGAGCGCCCGCCTCGGCACGGCCTTGATCGCCAACGCGACCGACGTCAGCGCCCGGGATGGCAGCTGGGCGATCGTCTCCCCGATGTTCGGCGGCAGCCTGCTGGTGACGACCGTGCCCAGAGCCAAGGCGCCGACCCTGGTCTTGATCCGGCCCAAAGCGGTGGCCGCAGAGCCGGCCGGGTCTGCCGGCGCGCCCCAGGTAGAGACCCTGACGGACCCGGTCGACGCCGGCAAGGCCGCGGCTCGGGTGCTGCGCCGCGAAACCGAGAAGGCGAGCGGGCCCAGGCTCGAAGACGCGTCGGTGATCGTCAGCGGCGGACGAGGGCTTGGTGCGCCGGAGAATTTCAAGATGCTTGATGAGCTCGCCGCCGAGTTGGGTGCCGCCGTGGGTGCCAGCCGCGCGGTCGTCGATGCCGGTTGGAAACCATACTCGTTCCAGATCGGCCAGACCGGAAAGACCGTCAAGCCGACGGTCTACATCGCGCTGGGCATCTCGGGAGCCATGCAACATACGGTTGGGATGAAGGGCGCCAAAACCATCATCGCCATCAACAAGGACCCCGAGGCGCCGATCTTCAAGCTGGCGGACCTGGGCGTGGTCGGTGACGTCCACAAGATCGTGCCGCAACTGATCCAGGAAGTCCGGTCGCGGAAGGGCAAATGAGCACCTCCTTCCCGACCCTCCCCCCGAAGGGGAGGGAAAAAGCGCTCAGCCTGCTGGCGGTGCAGCCGCACCCCGACGACGAGTCGATCGGGATGGGCGGGACGCTTGCCCGCTACAGCGCGGAGGGTGTGCGGACCACGCTGGTGACCGCCACCCGCGGCGAGGTGGGGGAGATCCTCGACAAGGACCTCGATCCCAAGGAGGCGGCGCCCAGGCTGGCGACGATTCGGGAGGCCGAGCTGCGCGCGGCCGTCAAGATCCTGGGCGTCAACGAGCTGGTCTTCATCGGTTATGAAGATTCGGGCATGGCCGGCTTGCCTCGTAATCGAGAGCGCGGTACCTTCTGGCAGGCGGACGAGGAAGAGGCGATCGGCCGGCTCATCGAGGTGGTGCGGCGGGTCCGCCCGCAGGTGATGGTCACCCAAAACGAGTTCGGTGGCTAGGCGCACCCTGATCACATCAAGACCCAGCGGGTGGCGATCGGCGCCTTTTTCTACGCCGGCCACGTGCAACGTTTTCCGGGCGGGGAGCCCTACCGGCCAAGCAAGCTCTACTACTCAGCCTTTCCCAAATCGCTGAT
>VBGO01000390.1 GCA_005882525.1 Chloroflexota bacterium | reverse complement strand
ATGCTGCTGGGCGAGCACCGTCGTCGGCACCAGGATCCCGACTTGCTTGCCATCCATCACCGCCTTGAAGGCGGCCCGCACCGCCAGCTCGGTCTTCCCGAAGCCGACATCGCCACAAAGCAGCCGGTCCATCGGACGGGAGTCCTCCATATCGGACTTGATCTCTGCCATCACCCGGATCTGGTCGGGCGTCTCGTCGTAGGCAAAGGACTGCTCGAGCTCCTGCTGCCAGGGTCCGTCCTCGGAAAAAGCGTGGCCCTCGACCAGCTGCCGCTTGGAGTACAGGTCGAGCAGGTCACGGGCGACTTCTTCGACCGACTCGCGCACCTTGCGCTTGGCACGATCCCACTCACCGGAGCCGAGCCGCTGCAACTTCGGCGCGGCGTCCCCGCCGCCGACGTACTTCTGCACGCGCTCGAGGTGTTCGACCGGCACGTACAGCTTGTCGCCCTCGGCGTACTCCAGCTGCATGTACTCGCGTTCCTGTCCGTCTTCCCCCATCAGCCGCATGCCGACGAACCGGCCGATGCCGTGGTCGATGTGGACGATCAAGTCGCCCGGCTCGAATTCCAGCTGCCAGGTGGCAGAGCGGGCGCGCACGACACCGCGGCGGACCCGCTGGCGGAGCCCCCCGAAGAGGTCGCTGTCGCCGTACACCTCCAACCGCTGCGACGGCAGCCGGAACCCCTGCGGCACCGGTTGGCTGCCCAGCACGACCAGGCCGGGGGCCAGGGGTGTCTGGGACCAGACAAAGACCCCGCCGGCGGGATAGACGTCACGATCCTCGAGCAGTTCCCGCAGCCGTGCTTCCTGTTGGGTCACGACCAGCACCCGTGATTTCTGGCGCGCGGCTGTCCGGATCCGGTCCGAAAAGGGATCGATCCGGCCCGCGTACGCATCCACCGGCTCGAAACCGAGGTCGAGCGTCCCCGGCTCGGCGCCCCGGACCACGTCCAGACCACGCCAGCCGGCGGCGGCGCCGCGCAGCGTGCTGATCGGTAGCAGTCCGGTGTGGAGTCGCGCCGGCAGCTCGCCGCGATCCACCTCGACCGCCACCAATTCGGCGAGCTCCTGCTCGCGCTGCTCGGCCTGCGTCAGCGACCGGCGCTGGTCGATGGACACCGTCAGCGCGTCGGGCGGCAGGTGACTCAGTAGCGTTGGCTGCGATGGATCGAGATAGGCCTGGAAGCCTTCGATGCCATCGAAGTAGGCGTTGGATCGAATCCGCTCGATGTCGGCCAACCACTGGTCGCGCACCTCGGGTAGGCAGCGGCTGAAGTCGAGCTCCTCGAGGAGGCGCTCGGCGGCCTCAACCGTGTCCGGTGTGATGATCAGCTCGGCGGCGGCAAGGATCCGGGCGTTCGCTACGTTCCCGACCGAGCCCTGCGATTCCACCTCGAACTCCCGTAGGGATTCCAGCTCGTCGCCAAAGAACTCGGCGCGAAGCGGATGACGCCGGTTTGGCGGGAAGCAGTCGAGGATGCCGCCGCGAAGGCTGAACTCGCCACGTCCCTGGACCAGCGGCTCCCGCCGGTAGCCGAGCGTCGTCAGGCGGCGCAGCAGATCGTCCACCGAGTAGGTTTGCGCTGGCTTCAGAGTGAAGCTCCAGCGTCGCAGCGCCTCGGCCGCAAGCGTCGGCCGGGTCATCGCGGTCCACGAGGTGAAGCAGACGACCGGCTCACCCGAGCCGAGGGCGTCGACCGCCTCCAGCCGACGGCGGACGGTTTCCTCATCGGGAGCGAGCCGATCGAACGGCAGCGTCTCGACCGCGGGGAACACGACCGTGCGGACATCCTCGCGGAACCAGGCGCCCGCCTCCTGGAAGGAACCCTCCGGGTCCGGAACCAGCGCCAGCACCGGACGGCGCGACCGCATTGCCAGCCAGACGGCGAAGACCGGCAGCGCGCTCGCGGGGAGTCCGTGCGCGGCGAGCTGGGAGATGGGCGCGCTCCACCAGGCCTCGACCCGGCCGCGGCCCGGGAGGCGATCGATCAGCTCGAGCAGCGTCTCCGTCACGGATTTCCAGCCATGCAAAAATGCGCCCGCGGCACCGTGCCGGGGCGTGTGGACGTCAGCTTACCATCGGTTCCGCTGGTTGAAACGCATCGAATTCGAGGTCGTCAGCGCCGGCGCAACGTGTACCAGTGCGAGCCGAACGGGTCTGTCCCGGGGCGCGTCTCGACCAGCTCGAAGTCGGCAAAGAGCGTCCGGACATCATCAGGCGTGATGCCCTTCGGAAAGAATCGGCCGCGGCGTTTCTCGGGCTGACGCCCGAACGCGTAGAGCAAGTACGTCCCGCCGGAACGAGCCATGCGGGTGACCTCCCGCACGTAGGCGGGGTGAGCCGCCTCGGGCAAGGAATGGAAGCATCCCTGGTCGAACAGCAGATTAAACCCGGGCTCGATGCCCAACGCGCTGAGCCGGGTCACGTCGCCGACCAGGAACCGCACCGGGACCTCGGCACGGACTGCCTTTGTGCGCCCGGTCTTGATGGCTCGCGGGACGAAATCCACTGCGGTCACTTGCCAGCCCTTGCTCGCCATGTAGATGGAGGTTGTTCCGGTGCCGCAGCCGAGGTCAAGGACCTGGCCCGGCGGCAACCGACGGGCGCCCTCGATGACCTCGACCAGCTCCGGCGGCGGGACGCCACTGTCCCACGGCTTGAAACCGAGCCGGTAGGCGAGCCTGAAAAAGATGTTCGAGGTCAACACCAAGGCCGTGGCTGGATTCTATGTCCGGCCTTGTTCTCAGACCCCGCCGGCGAAGCCGTAATCGAGCAAGGCGGCGGCTTCCTCGAAGACGCGGGGCGAGCCCATCACCACGACGAGAAGATGCTGGCCCTCTCGCGTGGCGGTGGCAATCAGGCATCCACCGGCTCGCCCGGTCCAGCCGGTCTT
>VBGO01000392.1 GCA_005882525.1 Chloroflexota bacterium | reverse complement strand
CCGCGTGCGCGCCTCATCCGCGTTCAGGCCGCGGCGGAGCATGACGATGGCGACCTTCACGTTTCCGCCTGCGGCCTCGAGCGCGCTCACCGCCTCCTCATGCGACGCGCCGCCCAGGTCGGCGACCACGCCCGCTGCCCGTCCGCGCTGCTTTTCGTTGGATGCGACGACGCCGACCATCCTGCCGCGGTGGGTGTGGGCCAGGCGCGTGAAAACCGCGGTGCTCAGCATATTCAGGATCACCTTCTGGATCGTGCCCGCCTTCAGGCGCGTCGAACCTGCGATCACCTCGGGACCTTTGTCGACCTCGATCGCGATGTCCGCCGCCCGGCCGAGCGGAGAACCTGGTTTGCATGTGATCGCGATCCGCAGGGCGCGGTCAACGGCGGCGCGCTCGAGGGCACCGAGGACGAAGGCCGTCCGTCCGCTGGCGCTGATCCCAACCGCGACGTCTCTAGGCCCGAGTCCAGCGCGGTGGGCCGTATCAAGGCCCAAGGCGCGATCGTCCTCCTGCGCATCCTCGACTGAGTGAGCGCGAACGCGATCACCGGCAACACCGAACGTCGCCGGGCACTCAGCCGCGTCGAGGGCCGCGATCAAACCGCTCGTCCCAGCGCCGAAATAGTGGAGCCGCCCACCCGAACCGACGCGTTCCGCGACCGCCTCGACGGCGCGCGCCACCTCGTCGAGCACCGCCGCGATGGCGTTGACGGCGCCGACGTCTTCGGCGTGCATCAGCGCGACGAACTCAAATGCCGATAGGTCGTCGAGCTCGTCGGCTCGCGGGTGGAGGTTCTCGCTCATTTGATGACAGACCCGCCGCGGACGGCGAGAGATTCGGTGATCCAGGTGCCCCAGATGCTAGGCGCCGACGAGCACCGCAGCGAGCGCATCGTAAATGCGTGAGCGAGGAGCGCAGGAGGCAACGACGCAGATGGGGTGCCTGGGCGCCGAAGCTCCGCTGGCCGTGGTGGGGCTGTCATCTGGTCATCAGGTCGGCGGCCGCCTCTGCGCACACGCGCGCCGACCCGTTGGTCGCAATGTACGAGTGCGCTCCCGGAGGCCGGCAGGCCGGCACTCCCATCTCGACCAGGATCGCGTCAGGCCGGCGGGCCAGCAGCCCCTCGATCACCTGGCGCTGCTCGGGCAGGCGGTGTAGATCGCGCACGACCAGGACGAGGCTCGTCCCCGCCGGCGCGTCGAGGTCTTGCGCCGCGGTGACCTTGACGCCACGGGCGGCCAGCGATGCCGCCACGCCCCAGGGCACGTCGCCCGCCGCGATGGAGCGGGGCCCTTCCAACCGGACCACCACGGCCTCGTTTCCGACGCGCACCGGCCCCTCGCTCTTGACGGCTCGACGAGCGGCGACGATGCCGACCTCGTTCGAGACATGCGTGCGGCTGCCGCGTCCCTGGCGCCAGGCAGCCAGGGCATCGACGCGGGAGGCTGCCTCATGTAGGCGCTGCTCGGAAATGCGTCCCTCCTCCACCGCGGCGACGACGGCGCGGACGATCTCGTCCACGACCTCTTCACCCGCGAGGTGGCCGCCGATGCAAAGCGCATCGCATCCCGCGACCAGGGCGCGGACCGCGGCGCCGGCGACATCGCGGCCATCGCTCACACCGCGCATCTCGAGCGCGTCGCTGACGGCGAGGCCACTGAAGCCGAGCTCATCCCGGAGCAGCCCGGTCATGACCCGCCGGCTGATGGTCGCGGGAAGGACATCGATGGCGGGCGCGACGATGTGCGCGCTCATGATCGCCTGCACGCCGCATCCGATCGCCGCGCGGAACGGTTCGAGGGCGCGCACGTGTGGGTCCTCTTCCACCACCGGCAGCCCGAGGTGGGAGTCGACCGAGGTGTCGCCGTGGCCTGGAAAATGCTTGGCGCACGCCGCGACGCCGGCGCCCTGCAGCCCGGTGATCCACGCCTCGGAGTGCACGGCCACGGCCGCCGCGTCCGAGCCGAAGGAGCGCACGCCGATGACAGGGTTCTGCGGGTTGGTGTTCACGTCGACCACCGGGGCGAGGTCGATGTCGATCCCCACCTCGGCCAACTGAGTGCCGATGGCGCCCGCAACGTCGCTGGTGAGGGACGGATCACCGGCGGCGCCGAGGGCGAGGTTGCCCGGGTAGGAGCTTCCCGTCCTCGCCTCCAGGCGCGTGACGTCGCCGCCCTCCTCGTCAATCGCCACCAGGAGTCCGGGACGCTCGGCGTGCAGCGCGGCGTTCAGGGCCGTCAGCTGCGCCAGGTCCTGCACGTTGCGGCCGTAGAGGACGACCCCACCCAAGCCGGACGCGGCGCGACGACGGACCCAGTCGGGAGCCGAGCTGCCTGTGAAACCCGGCGAGAGACAGCGCAACGCCAGCCTTTCGATCGGAGTCATCCCTTCACGGCCCCGGCGGTGAGCCCACCAGCCAGGTAGCGCTGGAGGACAAGGAAAAAGGCCACCACCGGAACCCCGGTCAGCGTCGCGCCGGCCATGAGCGGCCCCCACTGCGGACCGTGGTTGGTCGTGAACGAAGCCAGCCAGATCGTGAGCGTCTGATTGTTTGGGCTGGAGAGCAGGACGTAGGCGACGATGTACTCGTTCCAGGCCTGGATGAACCCGAAGATCGCGGTCGCCACGAGACCGGGACCCACGAGTGGGAACGTAATGCGGAAAAAGGAGCCGACCCTGCTGCAGCCGTCGATCATCGCCGACTCTTCGAGCTCGACTGGGATGTTGGCGACGAAGCCGCGCAGCGTCCAGATCATGAAAGGAAGCACGACCGCGAGGTAGATCGCGATCACCCCGGGCAGCGCATCGACCTGGCCTGC
>VBGO01000389.1 GCA_005882525.1 Chloroflexota bacterium | reverse complement strand
CAGGTGGGCGCCACGATCGTGCACCGGATTCTCACCAGGCTCTTCGAGGACCGCGGCGTCAAGCTGGAGCGGACCTATCAGCTCAACTTCGGCGGCAACACCGACTTCCTCAATATGCTGGAGCGCGAGCGCCTCACCTCCAAGAAGATCTCGAAGACGAACAGCGTCAAATCCCAGATGTCGGCCGAGATCGGCGCCGACAACATCCATATCGGCCCGTCCGACTACGTGCCCTGGCTGGGCGACCGCAAATGGGCTTATATCCGGTTGGAGGGACGCTCCTTCGGCGATGTCCCGCTCAACGTCGAGCTCAAGCTCGAGGTCTGGGACTCACCGAACTCGGCGGGCGTCGTGATCGACGCCATCCGCTGCTGCAAACTGGGCCTCGACCGCAAGCTGGGCGGAGCCCTCGACGGGCCGTCGTCCTACTTCATGAAGTCGCCACCCACCCAGTACACGGACGAGATCGCGCACCAGCGAACCGAGGCGTTCATCGCCGGGACGGCGGTCAACGGCAAATCGGCCGGCCGCCTTGAGACCGCACCCGCCACGGAAGGGGCCGCGCGCCGCTGATGCTCCTCCCTCGCCTGTTCAGGCTGGGGAACTGGGTCATGCGGGCGCTCCCACCGGGGGTTCGCTACCCGCTGGCGGCGGTGACCGGACGCTGCGTGTTTTACGTCATGCCGCGACGACGCCGGGTCGCCTTCGAGAACTTCGGGCAGGTGCTCGGGCTTCCCTGGAACGCCCCGCTCGTGAAGCGCACGGCCCGGCATGCCTTCGGCAACTACTTCAAGATGTTCGCCGACTTCATGCTGATGGACACGCTCAAGCCCGAGCAGATCCGGCGGATGGTTCGCCCGCAGGGCGTCGAGCGAATCGATCGGGCCCTGGCGGGGGGCAAGGGGGCGATCGCCGTCACCGCCCATGTTTCGAACTGGGACATCCTGGCCGCGGCGTCGGCCGTCTATGGGTACCCCGTCAGCGCCGTGACCAACGATCTGCCCAGCGGTGGCCTGAACGAGCTGGTGATCGCGTCTCGTGAGCGGATCGGAATGAAAATGATCGGACTCGGCCCCGGAAGCCTCCGCCAGATCATGAAGGCGCTTGCGCGCAACGAGCTGGTCGCGCTGGCGAGCGACCTGTACAGTGGTGACCGTGGCGTCCGGGTGCCCTTTTTCAACCGGCCGGCGATGTTTCCGTCCGGCCCCGCTGCCCTCGCCTTGAAGACCGGCGCGCCGATTCTTCCGGTCTGGTGCCGTCGACAGACCGACAACCTTTACATCGCAGAGGTCGAAGAGCCCATCGAGGTCAGCCGCACCGGCGATACCCAGCGGGATATTCAGGTCACGACCGAGCGAATCGTCGAGTTCTTCGAGCGGATCATTCGCCGTGAGCCCGACCAGTGGCTCGTCTTCTTACCCGTTTGGCGGCTGGAGCAGGCGCCGCAGACTCCCAACCCACCGATGCAACCGGTCCTCGACCCATCGTGATCACCTATCTGGGCTTCCGCCTGATCGAGGGCATCATCGCCCGGCTGCCCCGCCGGCTCGCCTATGCGATCGGCGTGATCACCAGCACCCTCGCGTTCCCCTTGCTCGCCCGCCAGCGGAAGGCCCTCGAGTCGAATCTCCACCATGTGCTTCCGGAGATGCCGGGGCCGCAACTGCGCAAGCTGGCCTGGCGTAACTGGCAGAACTACACCAAGGCCTGGATCGATTTCTTCAAGATCCCGCGGATGGATCGCCGCCGGTTGGGCGGCCTGCTGACGCCATTCGGACTGGAAAACCTTGACGCCGCGATGGCTCGAGGCCAGGGCGTCATCGTCGTCGCCCCGCATATGGGATCCTGGGAGTTGGCCGCCGCGAGCTGGGCGGCCACGTTCGGCGAGATCGGCGTCATGGTGGAGCAGATCGAACCACGCCGGCTCTTCGATCACGTCTCCCGGGTCCGGTCGCGCATGAACATCCGGGTCATCCCCCTGAGCCGCACCGGTGCCCGGGACATCATGCGAATGCTGAAAGACCACCGGATGGTGGTGATGGCGATGGACCGTGACATCCTGAATACCGGCCAGCCGTTCAAATTCTTCGGCCGCCTCACCTCTTTTCCGACCGGACCCGTGGAGATTGCACTTAAGACCGGGGCCCCGATCCTTCCGGCCTTCTGCTTCAGGGATCGAAATGACTCCTATGTCGCCGTCGGGGAGCCGCCCCTCTTCCTCACCCCAAGTGAAGATCACGCGGCCGACGTTCGAGGTGCCATGGAACAGATCCTGGCGACGTTCGAACGGTATATAAAGATGTATCCGGCCCAGTGGCACGTGCTCGAGCCGATCTGGCCGGTGAAGTCTGTCGTCCCGGCCGTCACCATTCCGTCACCGCCGGCGCAAGCCGCTGTGGGCGATTAAGGAGGAACTCGTGGGCAAAGCCGACTTCCACATGCATACGTCCCTGAACGACGGTACTGCCACTGTCCGGGAGGTGATGGACTACATCCGTGACCGGACCGACCTGGACGTGATCGCGATCACCGACCACGATCGTCTCACCGGCAGCTACGAGGCGCTCGAGCTGGCCAACGAATATGGCTTCGACGTGCTCAGCGGTTGCGAAATCACCACCCTGCATGGC
>VBGO01000388.1 GCA_005882525.1 Chloroflexota bacterium | reverse complement strand
GTCATATTCGAAGCCAAGTTTAGTGGGTAGAATTCCACCGTGCCCCAGTCGACCATGCAGGTCACCCTGCCCGAGATGGGTGAGTCGGTCACGGAGGGAACCGTCGCCAAGTGGCTGAAGCAGCTCGGCGACACCGTGCGAGAGGGCGAAGCGCTGGTCGAGGTCACCACCGACAAGGTGGACGCCGAGGTACCGGCCCCGGCAAGCGGCAAGTTGGTCAAGATCCTGGCCGACGCGGGAAAGACGATCGCGGTGGGGGCGCCCCTGGCCGAAATTGAGGTCGGAGCCGACGGCGACGGCGCTGCGGCAAAAGCGCCGACGTCGCCCGCCGCCGCCCAACCGACGGCCGTCGAGGCACCGCCACCGGCTGTGACATCGACGCCCGCGACGCCCGATGGGGATGTGAAATCCGCGATTGAGGTCACCGAGGGTGCGGAGCTACTGGCCAAAGCGAAAGGCATCGACCTTGCGACCATCAAGGGCACCGGCCCGGGCGGGTCCATCCGCCGGCGCGATGTCCTTCAGGCGATCGAGCAGCAGCCGGCGAGTGAGGACCAGAAGGCCCCCACCCTTCCCTCCCCCGCGAGCGCGGGAGGGAAAAAGGCTGGCCTGCCCGACGTGACAGCAGGGTCAGCCGTCCCGGCGCAGTCGCCGACCGGATCGATCGCGTTACGCGGAGCCGCCGCCGCGCTGGTGAAGTACATGGAAGAAAGCCTCCAGGTGCCGACCGCGACCAGCTTCCGCACCGTTCGAGTCGACGTGCTCGACCAGCGGCGCCGGCAGCTGAACCAGGCGATGCAGGCGGCGGGACGTCCGGAGAAGCTCTCGTACACCCATCTGATCGCGTTCGCGATCACGCGCGCGGTCAAGGACGTGCCCTCGATGGCGATCACCTTCGATCGGATCGACGGGACGCCGGCGCGCATTGCCCGCGGGGTGCACCTCGGCCTGGCGGTCGACGTCCAGCGCCAGGACGGGAGCCGCATGCTGCTGGTCCCGGTGATCCGCGACGCCGACCGCCTGGACTTCGCCGCGTTTCGCGATCAGTACGAAACGCTGGTCTCGAAAGCCCGCATCGGCAAGCTGGTGGCCGACGACCTCAGTGGCGCCACCATCGTCCTGACCAACCCGGGTGGGATCGGCACGGTGGCATCCGTCCCGCGGTTGATGAAGGGTCAGGGCACGATCGTCGCGACCGGCGCGATCGGATATCCACCCGAATTCACCGCCATTGCCGACAGCGGACTGCGCCAGCTCGGCGTCTCGAAAGTGATGACGATGACGAGCACCTATGACCACAGGGTGATCCAGGGCGCCGAGTCGGGCGAGTTCCTCCGTCGTATCGATGAGCTGCTCGCCGGCGCCGAGGGCTTCTATGAATCGGTCTTCGAAGCGCTGCGCCTCGTCGCCCCGGCGGGGATCAGCGACGCGGCTCGATCGGTCGCTCCGGCCGGCGAGGCGGCGGTCGTCGCGGCGCCCACGACCGCCGAAGCCGAGCTGCTGCGGGCGGTTGCGGCCGGGATGGCCCTCGTCTCGGCGTACCGGACCCACGGGCACCTCGCCGCTCGGCTCGACCCGTTGGGGAGCGCGCCGCCCGGTGATCCGTCGCTGGACCCGGTGAACCACGGCTTGACGCCGCAGTTGATGGAGGCGGTGCCTGCCGCGGTCCTGCGGGTTCGCGTTCCGGGCGAAAACCTGGCGGAGGTCCTGAGCCACCTGCGCGAGACCTACTGCTCCACGATCGCCTACGAGATCGAGCACATTTCCAGCCACGAGCAGCGCAACTGGCTGCGCGAACGCATCGAGTCGGGGCGTTATCGGCAGCCACTCAGTCCGGAGCGCAAGCTCCAGCTGCTGGGCCGCCTGACGAAAGTGGAGGCGATGGACCGCTACCTGCGGCGGGCCTTCCTGGGCCAGAAGACGTTCTCCATCGAGGGTCTCGACTCGATGATCGTCATGCTCGAAGAGACGCTGCAGCTGCTCTCCGACAACGGCACGCGCCAGGTGGTGATGGGCATGGCGCACCGCGGCCGCCTCAGCGTGATCGCCCACGTCGTGAACCGCACCTACGAGTCGCTGCTGGTCGAGTTCGAGCAGAGCAAGGACCGGCTGGCGGGCGGCGACGTGACCGGCGATGTGAAGTATCACGCCGAAGCTGAAGGGACGTACGTCACGCCGAACGGCAAGCAGGTGTCGGTCACCCTGCTCGCCAATCCCAGCCACCTGGAGGCGGTCGACCCTGTGGTCGAGGGCTGGACGCGCGCGGAGCAGACCCGCCGTAAAGGGGCCGCGCCGCACTTCGATCGTACCGGCACCGTCCCGATCCTGATCCATGGTGATGCCGCCTTTCCCGCGCAAGGCGTGGTCGCCGAAGTCCTCAACCTCTCCAAGCTCGAGGGCTACACGACCGGCGGCACGCTGCACATCATCGCCAACAATCAGCTCGGCTTCACCACCGACCCCGAGGAAGGGCGCTCCACCCGGTACGCCTCGGACGTCGCCAAGGGTTTCGACCTTCCGATCATCCACGTGAACGCCGACGACATCACGGCCTGCGTCAGCGCGGTTCGCCTCGCGACCGCCTTCCGGCAGAAGTTCGGGCGCGACGTCGTCATCGACCTGATCGGCTACCGGCGCTTCG
>VBGO01000387.1 GCA_005882525.1 Chloroflexota bacterium | reverse complement strand
CCTCAACGAGGTCAAAGTGCGATACATGCTGAGGTCGAACCTCGGCCAACCCCGTTACGACCCGGCGGACGGCATGCTTTACGTGACGACGCAGGGGACCGACTCTCTGCTGCGCATCGACCCGGCGAGTGGAAAAGTGGTGAACACGATCAAGGTCGTGGGCTGTCGCCCGAACGGCCTTGCGATCAACCCGGGTCGCCAGCTGGCGCTGACCACCTGCCGGAGCAGTGTCGCCACGGTCAACTTGCGGACCGGCGCGTGGGACGCGAATCGGGTGGTTGCGGGCGGCGACATCGTCACCTACGACTCGGCCGTCGATCGCTTCGTCGTCGCGTCGCCGCATGACAGGAACGACAGCGCAGTCGGCGTCTTCTACGGGGACGGGAGGTTCCTGGGATCGGTGGCGGCGACGCCGGAAGCACACGGTGCCGCGTTCGACGCGCGGCGCGGTCTCGTCTATGCGCCGGGCGCCGCGGGTCTCATGAGCTTCGCACCGGGAGCCTGCGAGCCGCCTTCGGATGGGGCGCGATTCGCGGGGGGGATGTCCGTCTTCGTGGTCCCGCTATTTGCGGCCGCGCTGTTCCTGGTCTGGTATGCGCGGCGCCCGAAGAACCGTGAACCGGCCGGACCGACGTACGAGCAGCTCCGTCACGAGGACCTCGAGAACGAACGCAGGCGGATGCTCGAACTCGAAGATTCGATCTTCGGTCCGATCAACCAGGGGCTGACGCCGGAGCCCTAACCCGCACCCCCCGGCGTTACCTTTCGCCCCCGAGCCGCGAAGTACGAATCAGTAATCGCGGACGAAAGGCGAGGAGGTAGTCATGACGCCATTCAGGCGGCTCAGCGGTCTGTCAGGGCTTGCGTTCGTCGTCGTTTTTGGAGGCATCCAATTCACTTCGGGCGAGCCGAGCCGAAGCGCCTCCCAAGAGGAGATCACCAGGTATCTCGCGGCCCATCAGACCTCAAACGAGGTCGGCGGCGTGCTGGCTGTGCTGGTGAGCGGCTTCCTGGCGCTCTTCGCCATCGGCGTGTGGACTCTGCTCCGCTCCGGCCGTGACGCCGGCCCTGCTTGGCCGATGACGGCGCTGGTGGGCGGAGTCGTGATGTCCGTCAACCTTGCCTTCCTGGGAGCCTCGGTCGCCGCCCAGGGCCTGCTCGGCGACAAGCTGGCCGCTCAACCGGTGCTGGCTCAGGCCGTCTTCGTTTCGGAACAGACCCTCGGAACGGCGATCCTGCCGTTCATCGCGCTGCTGCTGCTGGGTGCGGGCATGGCCGCCCTCGAGTCGGGCGCCATGCCGGCTTGGACTGCATGGTTGGCCTTCGCGGGTGCGGCACTCTCGGTGGTCCTGACCCTGCAGCTTGCATACGCCGGTCCGGTGCTCGTCGCGGTTGGCGTCGTGCACGCTCTGGCCGCGATCGGGTGGATCGCAGTCGCAAGCGTCTATTTGCTGCTGCCCGAGCGGCGCGCGATGGTCGCCAGCGCCGGGATCGCCTGAAGCTCAGGCCGGAGCCAGTCGAAAGTTAGCCGCCGCCAAAGCGAGCCGGTTGCGCTGGCCTCCGACCCATCGATTCAAGGCAATCGCATCGATCACCGTGGCGGCCAAGACCAACGCCGTGCCTCCGCGGTCCGCCAGGACGGACCACAGGGGTATGTAGTCGGGCACCAACAAGTGACCGATCAGGTGCGCGACGAGCAGCGCCGCGCCGGCGCCCCCGGCGATCACGGCCAGCCGTAGGCCGTGCTTGCGAGAGTGCCGCCAGATGATCCACACGACGAGCGGCGCGGTGAACAGCGACAGAGCGTGAAGCCCGTATGCGACGTCGAGGCTCATACCCAACGCCATCAGCGGCACCACGAGCACCGGGATCGTGCAGGCGAGACAGATCGGTGACAGGGGCATCCAGCCGAACGCCGCGGAGACGAGCGGGCTGAAGCGCTGGGCCGGCGGCTCACGGTTGGTGCCGGCCGGCCGAAGACGGGCCCGGATCCGGTTCACGGCACCAGTGGCGCAGTCGACGCACAGCTGGACCTGTTGCGGTAGGTCCGACGGCACCTTGGGCCGGTGAATGACCGCCAGCTGCAACACGAGGTCGGCGATCTCGGGCGACGGTAGGACAGTCCGGCCGCGCAGCAAAGCCTGGTCGACCATGTCTTCGAGGATCAAGGGCGTCTGCTCGACCGCGGTGCGTGCGTGTCGCTCCGTCAGTGCTGCCGACATCTTGGTCAGGGAGCGCGCGATCATCATTTTGGTCGCAGCGGTCGACAGGCCCATGACTTTGCCGACTTCGGCCATCTTCAGGCCGGCGCCAAAACGGAGGGCGATCCCGTCCCGCTCCCGGTCCGACAGCTCGTCGAGCGCCTGCTTGACCTCGATCAGCACTTCCTTGGCCAGCACGACCGATTCGGGGAGCTCGGAGGGATCGGACGATACCTGCTCGATCAGCTCGACATCGACCGTTTCGGCTGCACCGGGGCGCAGGTGACGGCGGTTCCAATCGACAACGGTTCGCTGGGCGATTCGCAACAGCCACGGAGCGACGTTGCCTCGCTGGGAGTCAAAGCTCCCCCACGAGCGCCAGGCCCTGGCGAAGACCTCGCTGGTGACGTCCTCGGCCTCGTGGCGGTTGGGGATGCGGGAGCGTACGTAGCGCCAGACGGGCGCGAGTTGAGCCTGATACGCCTGAACGAAATCCAGGTCGCCTGGCATGTGCGGCTACCTCACTGACCGCTTCATCCCAGCGGCTCCGTAACAGTACTTCGTAGCCGGCGCGAAAGAGTAACGACT
>VBGO01000386.1 GCA_005882525.1 Chloroflexota bacterium | reverse complement strand
GGCGCTAACAACGCGCTCGTCGTGTCCGGCAGTGGCAACATCCATGTCACCTCGACGGCGAAGTACCACAACGTCGCCATTTGGGTCGACCAGAGCCTCGGGAGCTCGGTCTGGAACTTCACCAACTCGTCCCAGCTGCCGGCCAGCTGCAATACCCAGGCCTGCGCCTACCAGCTCGGGAACGGCAGTCACGTCGTTAACGTCGGTGGGAACGGCGTGATCGCGATCAACGGCGCGATCTTCGCGCCGGATGACAACCTGACCTTGAGCGGTGGTTCGGCAGGAAGCGGCTACGGACAGCTGCTTGGGTACACCCTGACCCTGAACGGCGGCGTGCCGATCAATGAGCGCTATAACCCACTCGCCCTGGCGTATTCGCCGGTCATCGTGCAGTAGGGTCGATTCTTAGAATGACCGGGTGCGGGCGCCCGCGGCGAATCGAAACGCGGTAGGCGTCGCGCTCGTCATCGGATCGGCCTGCTGCTTCGGCACACTCGGCGTCTTCGGCAAGCTTGCTTATCGCCTGGGTCTGACCACCCCGCAGCTCCTGAGTTAT
>VBGO01000385.1 GCA_005882525.1 Chloroflexota bacterium | reverse complement strand
CAGGGATTGCCACCGCGTCGGAGCCTGGTCGGCCTGGCGATCATGGGTGGCGCGGGCTACGTCGGGCAGTCGGGCAGCTACTTCACCGCGCTGCATTTCATTCCGGCGTCGACCAACGCGCTGCTGCTCTACACGTTTCCCGTCGTTGTGACGTTGCTGGCCGCGGTTCTGTTCCATGAGTCGCTGGGCTGGAAGAAGCTGGCCGCCTGTGGCCTCGCGTTTCTCGGCACGGTGCTCGTCGTCGAAGCGCAACTGCATGCGGCCGCGCCGCTTGGCATCCTGCTCGGCCTCGGGTCGGCGGCTTTCTACTCGGGCTACATTCTCTACGGCAGCCGCCTGCTGCCAGGGCTCCCGCCCGTCTCGGCGACGGCATGCATCATGACGTCGGCCGCGGTCGTGTGGACCGGCTACGCAGCCGTCACGAGACAGCTCAAGGTCGACTGGACGGTTCCCCGAACCGCCTTGATCGTCGGCTTCGCCGTCCTGGGAACGACGATCCCGGTGCTGACCTTCATCCTCGGCCTGCGGCTGGTCGGCCCGTCGCGCGCCGCCATCCTGAGCACGTTCGAGCCGGCCAGCACAGTGCTCCTGGCCGTGATCATCCTTGGCGAGGTGGCCAGCCCGATCCAGTATGTCGGCGGCGCGTTGATCCTGGCTTCGGTCGTCCTGCTCGAGGGCCCCGGTTGGCGGGCCTCACGGGTCCTGGCGCAAGCGGCGCGGGAGTAGTGGGTCCGAGAGCAATCGCGGCGTCGCGGCGCCTCCTTATAATCCGCGCTGCTGCCCCCTTAGCTCAGTGGACCAGAGCGGGTGCCTTCTAAGCACTAGGTCGCAGGTTCGAATCCTGCAGGGGGCGTAGTCCCCCCGATGAGGTCGCTGTGGGGCGCCGGGGCGACGGCGTCGGCATGTCCTGTCTCGACGAACAAACGTGCGATCTCTTCGAGTTTCCCGCCCGGGACTCAGAGTGATGTCCATCGGACAAATGGTTGCAAGTTGGACTACTTGCGATAACCATATTGACAAAGCCGAACGTCCGAGTAGTGTGGCGAAGTACTACGCGGGCGGCGGAGGCAGGTAGCAGGCAGGACGTTTCGGGACAAGCGTAAGCGGCGCACTGGCGAAGCTTGCGCTCGCCGGCCCAACTGGGCGAGGGGAGACCAGGGTGAGGGAGGGGTCCACGGCCGTGGTATCAGCGAAGGTGCTGATCCCGCAGGTGCAGTCCCTTGCCCGCGAGCGCGTCGATGCATTGCTTGGCCGCATCTGGCAACACCGTGTCGGGCTCGTCGTCGCACCGGCCGGCTCGGGGAAAAGCACGTTGCTCGCCGGCTTCGCCTCCTCGGCCAACGTGCCGGTCGCCTGGTATCGCGCCGAAAGTTGGGACGCGAAGACGAGCACCCTGCTGAGCCATCTCCAGTCGGCCTTCACCGCCGCGCTCGGACCCATCCCCAACGGCTGGGACTCGGTCGAGACGGCGGCGCGTGCGCTGGAGACCTGGCCGGGGCGGCGCGCCCTGCTCGTCATCGACGACCTGCACACCCTCGAGGACAGCCCGGCGGAACTCACCCTGGAGCGGCTGATCGACTATGCACCCCCGACGATCACCTTCCTGATCGGGTCGCGGGCGCTTCCCGGCTTCAACCTGTCGCGACTGCGCGTCTCGGGCTCGCTCCTCGAGATCGGCAGCGAAGATCTGCGCTTTCGCTCCTGGGAAGTCGAGCGCCTCTTCCGCGATTTCTATCGCGCCCCCCTTCCACCGGAAGAGCTCGCTGAGCTCGCGCGCCGCACCGAGGGCTGGGCCGCAGGCCTGCAGCTGTTCCACCTGGCGACCCGCGGCAAGTCGCCGCCGGAGCGGCGGCGGATTCTCACCGCCCTGGGCAGCCGGTCACGCCTGACCCGCGAATACCTGACGCGCAACGTCCTCGACCAGCTACCGGCCGACCTCCGGTGGTTCCTGGTGCGCACCTGCGTGCTCACCCGGCTCACCGGACCGATCTGCGATGCCTTCCTGGCCCGCAGCGCCAGCCAGCAGGTGCTCGAGGAA
>VBGO01000382.1 GCA_005882525.1 Chloroflexota bacterium | reverse complement strand
ACTTGCGATGGGTAGAGGTTGACCCCTCGCACCGTGAACATGTCGTCGACGCGGCCGCGGATGCCACCCAGCATCTTGGGGAAGGGGCTGCCGCACGAGCACGGCTGGCGTGTCACCTCGACTCGGTCACCGGTGCGGTAGCGGATCAACGGTGAGCCCCAGCGTCCCAGATTGGTCGCCACCAGCTCGCCAGTGATCGTTCCAGTCTCCGGTAGCGAGTGCACGGCGCCGGCATCATCGCGGACTTCGAAGACGAACTCCGACTCGATCAAATGAACGCCATCGCGGGCGTCGCACGAGACTCCGGTCGGGCCCAGCTCGGTCATCCCCGTGTGGTCGAAGCAGCGGGCGCCGAACGATCGCTCGATCAGGTCGCGGGTCGCGGGAACGCTGGCGCCGGGCTCTCCGGCATGCAACGTGATCCGGATGTCGCTCGCCGCCAGGTCGATGCGGCCTGCCTGCGCCGCCTCGGCCAGACGGATCGCGTAGGTCGGCGTCGAGCAGAGCACGGTAGCGTGCAGGTCGAGCATCGTTCGCAACCGCTGCTCGGTCGTCATGGCGCCTCCGGGGATCAGGAGCGCCCCGAGTCGATCGGCCCCACCAAATGCGGACCAGAACCCAATGAATGGACCGAACGAGAAGGCGAAGAAGACGCGGTCGTTCGCACCGACGCCGGCCGACCGGTAGACGTGCTCGGCCCAGATCGTCGTCCACCATTCCCAGGACTCGGATGTGTCGAGCCACCGAAGCGGTGTCGTGCCGCTTGTGCCCGACGTCTGGTGCAGCCGGCTGTAATGGGCGATGGGGAAGGTGAGGTTGGTGCCAAACGGCGGATTGGCCTGCTGGTCGGCCATGAGCTCGGCCTTAGAAGTGAGGGGCAGCCGTTCGAAGTCGGCCCACGTCGCGATGGCTTGCAGCCGCGTCTGATAGAAGCGATTACTCTCGAGCAGGGCGTCGATGCCGGTCCGCAACCGCTCGAGCTGCGCCGCGCGGACGTCGGCCAACTGGGTGCTCTGCGCCATCGACGTGAGATTATCCTGCCAGCGTGAAGATCGCCCTGCCGGCCCGGCCCGAGCCGATCGAGATCGATCGGAAGCAAACAGCCGTCCTGTTGGTCGACATGCAGAATGCGTTCGCCAGCGCCGGCGGGATGCTTGATCTGGCAGGTGTCGACGTCCGACCGGCTGCCGGAGCGGTGGCGAACGCCCGGTTGGTCGTTGATGCGGCGCGAGACGCCGGCGTGCCGGTGATCTACCTGGTCATGGGTTACCCGCCGGATCAGTCCACCGCCGGCGGCGAGGACTCACCGAACCCGCGCAAAGAGCTCGCCCTACGCTTGATGCGCGAGCGTCCTGAGCTCAAGGGCAAGCTGCTGACCATCGGCACCTGGGACTTCCAGATCCTCGACGCGCTGACGCCCCATCAGGGCGAGCTGGTGATCACGAAACCGCGCTATGACGGCTTTGTTGGCACATCACTCGATGCCGAGCTGCGGAGTCGCGGCATCCGCACCCTGCTGATGGCGGGCATCGCGTCGAACATTTGCGTCGAGTCGACGCTGCGAGACGCCTACTTCCACGAGTACTGGCCAGTAATGATCGAGGACGCAACCATGGCCGCCGGATCGCCCGAGATCCAGCGGGCCACCATCTATAACGTGACCACCTTCTTCGGCTGGGTCAGCACCGCCAAAGAGGTGGCCGGCGCGCTTCACGCTAAGTGAAATCGGCGAAGGCAGCCGATCTGTGACACACTCTGGGCAGTGACACGGCCAGGCTGGGTGCATCGCCTCACGGACGCTGAGCTGCGGACCCGCCTGATGGGTGCCGAGCTGCAGCTGCTTCGACTGATCGAGGGCGACTTACCCAACA
>VBGO01000381.1 GCA_005882525.1 Chloroflexota bacterium | reverse complement strand
TGGCAGCAACGACTCTGGCGTCAGGTACGCGAACCGTCATTCTTGTCGAAGGAGTCAGTGACCAGCTCGCGCTCGAGGCATTAGCCCAGCGGCGTGGTCGAAATCTCAAAGGCGAAGGCGTCGCCGTCGTGCCAATTGGGGGCGCCACCAACATCGGCCGAGCGCTGACTCTCTACGGCCCGGGTGGTGCCGGACTTAGACTCGCCGGCCTCTGTGACACCGGAAAGGAGGGTGACTTCCGGCGCGCATTGCAGCGGGCCGGTCTGGGCGTCAGGCTTACTCGCGACGCGATGGAACGCCTCGGTTTCTTCGTCTGCGTCGCAGACCTCGAGGACGAGCTGATTCGGGCGCTGGGTCCTGCCGCGGTGGAGCGGGTTATCGACGATCAGGGTGAACTCGAACTGTTGCGATCATTTCAGAACCAACCGGCCTGGCGAGGCCGGAAAAGAGATGAACAGCTTCGCCGGTTCTTCGGCACGCTAGGCGGCCGCAAAATCCGGTTTGCGGCGTTGCTGGTCGGTGCGCTCGATCTCGCCCGGGTGCCTCGACCGCTCGAACGGCTCCTGGGCTACGTTTGAGTCGCTAGCTGAGCTTTCCCACCTGGTCGGCGAGCGCCGCTTTTCTGCTACGCATGTACGCCCCGCGGCCTGCGCCGTTTCGCGAATTGGACGAACCGATAATAGGGCACGTGTGACTTAGCATGAGGCTCGTTCCCATCAATGCTCGCAGGGGAGGAAACCAGCAATGAAGGATACGCCGAAGTCCGCCAAGCGCACCACCGCGAAATTCACTGACGAGGAACGAGGCGCGATGAAGGATCGCGTCAAAGAGCTGAAGGCGGCGGCAGACAAGGCGGACGCGGAAAGCGACGTGCTCGCGAAGATCGCCGAGATGTCGGCATCGGATCGCGCCATGGCCAAGCGGCTCCATGCAATCATCAAAGCCAGCGCGCCAGCCCTCTCGCCGAGAACCTGGTACGGGATGCCCGCGTATGCCAAGGACGGCAACGTCCTCTGCTTCTTCCAATCCGCGCAGAAGTTCAAGACGAGGTACGCGACGCTCGGCTTCAGCGACAAGGCGCACCTCGACGAAGGCACTATGTGGCCGAACGCCTTCGCTCTGACGAAGTTAACCGCCGACGACGAGGCAAGGATCAGCGCGCTCGTGAAGAAAGCGGTGGGCTGAGGACTGAGCTGGACACCAGGCCCCGCCGAGCCGGTACCTCCGCTCGGACCGAGCAACTTCACCCGGGGCAGAGCAAGGAACCGGAGATGATGCTGAAGGACAAGGTTGCGGTGATCTACGGAGCCGGTGGCGCGATCGGCGGCGCTGTCGCACGTGCATTTGCGCGTGAGGGGGCCAAGCTTTATCTCACGGGACGCCACCGGGCACCCATCGAGGTTGTCGCCAGGGAAATCGTTTCCGCCGGCGGATCCGCCGAGGCGGCGGAGGTAGACGCTCTCGACGAACATGCTGTCGACACGCATCTTCAGTCCGTGATCGATAAGGCGGGCCGCGTCGATATCTCGTTCAACGCGATCGGCCTCCCTAATCCGAAGATTCGCGTGCCCTTGGTTGAGCTGGATGTCGAGCAGTTCTCTCTGCCGATTGCGACCTACACGAGGTCGTACTTTCTGACCGCACGCCTGGCCGCCCGGCGGATGGTCGCGAACCAGTCGGGGGTGATCATGACCGTCACCGCAACCCTTTCGCGGACGGGCACCCCATTGGTGGGAGGCGGGGGTCCGGCGATGGCCGCCGTCGAGGCACTCACTCGGGATCTGTCAGCAGAGCTCGCACCTCAGGGCATTCGCGTGGTCGGTCTGCGACCACAGGGGATGCCGGAGACAGGCCGGATCAAGGAAAGCTTCGGGACTTACGCCAAGGCATCGGGAATGACCTGGGAACAGTTCCAAGAGTTGCTCGCAAGCAGGACCCACACGCGACGGCTTTCGACGCTCGCCGAGATGGCTAACGTGGCGGTCTTCGTGGCTTCCGATCAGGCGAGCGGGATGACGGGAACGGTCGTCAACTTGAGCATGGGAAGCCTGGACGACTAGCGGCGAGCGTGCTGCGCTACTTGCGGAAGTAGTTGATCGGGAAGTCGATCCCCCACTCGTCGCCGGCGTCCCCCGTGCCGCGCTCCCACCGGCCCTCGATCGTCTTGCCGTCCGCGGAGATCTCGCCGATGAAGCGCTGGTTGAAGCCGGGGCCCTGGGGGCCGTTCCAGTCTTCGCCGGGGGCTCGCCAGATCTTCCAGGTCGAGCCTTCAAGGGCCATCATGAAAAGCCGCTTGACCCCTCGAGAGTCGAAGTAGTGCATCGGCTGCGGCTCGCCATCGGGCGCGCCGCCGATGATCGAGATGCTGTCGGGCATCTCCGCGGGCTCGCCCACCGAGCTGATGACGATGAACTTGCCGAGGCGCTCGATCTTCGCCTCCATGGAGATCTTCATCGGAGGTCTCATCGGCACCTCTCCTTCGCCATGCCATTCGCCGATCAGCGGCTGGAACGCCTTCATCGTCGTTTCCTTCGCTTGCTTCACCTGAGCGATTCGGCGCGTGAGGGCTCGAAACGCCAGCGGGTCGCGCCGAATGGTTCGGCTGTGGCCACACCGAAGGCGGTCGACGGGGGCATCACGTAAAGGTTCCACGGCGGCGGCCCCGCGCTCGGCGCGCTGTACTTGGCCGTGAGGGCGCCATCGCTCACGCTCGCCGGCCATCCCTGCGCCGCGTAGAGTTCCGCGAGGCGCCGGAGCGTGGGTTCGTCCGTCACCATGCGGGCGGTACCCTCGACGACGAGGTCGAGCCCGCTGAGGGCCACCGAGATGACGCAGTTCAGATTTTCCGCCAGGTTCCGGCTCTTGCGGGTCCCGGCTCCGCTCGTGAAGTAGAACCTGCCATCGACCCACAGCGCGCCCACCCC
>VBGO01000091.1 GCA_005882525.1 Chloroflexota bacterium | reverse complement strand
GTCCGCGCCGCACCAATCATCCTGAGGCTGCCGGCTCCAAGCAGCGCTGATGGAGAAACGGTACGATGGCAGCTTCCGAATGATCGACCGCTGGAAAATCTTCCCCGACCGCGCGGAGCGGCTCGAGGAACTGGGCCGGGACTTGGTCAATGCCGGCTACCTGCGAGGCGACTACCTGCTCAGCTCGGGTGTCGCAACCTCTTATTACTTCGACAAATACCTGTTTGAGACGAAGCCCGGCATCCTCCGTCGGCTCGCCACATTCCTGGCGGAGCTGGTTCCAGCCAACACTGACCGGCTCGCCGGCCCTGAGCTGGGGGCCGTCCCCATCCTGACCGCGCTTGCGCTCGAGACCGGGCTGCCCTTCGTAATCGTCAAGAAGCATCGGAGCGGCAATGGCCAGACGCTGGTGGCGGGCGAGCTGTACCACGGCGAGCGGGTCACCGTCATCGAGGACGTGATCAGCACCGGGTCGGAGGCGCTGCGCACCGCCCGAGAAGTCGGCGACCTCGGCGCGCTGGTCCTCGGCATCCTGGCCGTACTCGACCGGGATGAGGGGGCGAGTGAGAAGCTGGTGGCGGCCGGGTTCCACGTGAGTTCGCTGTTTCGCCGGGTGGAGCTCGGTTTATGAGGCTGGACACCAGCGATCCGGCCGGCGCGGAGAAGCTCGGCATCGAGCTCGCCAGGCTGGTCGACGGCAAACGGCCATCAGTCGTTCTCATAAGCCAGACGGTGGAGGATGCTGTCCTGGGCCACATCGTCGGTCGCGAGCTGGGCATTCCGGTGATACGCATCTACGACGAAGAAGGTCTAGCCACATCCTCGTCACCGATTCCCAGCGAAGCGAAAGCGGTGCTGGTGTCGGAAGCCGCGACTGAGGGTCAGCTGATCGACGCTGCGAAGGCGTTGCTGGCACGAGCCGGCGGCCAGTTGATCATGGTCGCCGCGCTAACGCAGTTGGAAGGACGCTGAGGATCGTGGCAATCCTGCCGACGCGGGCCATCGAGCCACCGGTCAGGGCTGACCAGGAACGGATCGCCGACATGCTGCGGCAGATCGCCGAGATTGGCGCCGATCCGACTGCCGGCATCTCGCGAGTGGGCTTCAGCAAGGACGAGCGAGACGCGCATGAACTGGTCGGCGGATGGCTGCGGAATCTTGGCCTGGCGATCAGCGTCGATCCAATTGGAAACACGATGGCCGTCCGCCGCGGGGCGGCGGAGAACAAACCTGCCATCGCCTTCGGTTCGCACCTCGACAGCGTGGTCCACGGCGGGAAGTTCGACGGCATCGTGGGCGTCGTCGCCATGGTTGAGGTGATGACGCTGCTGGCCGAAGGCCGCGCCGCCACCGAGCACCCGCTCAAGGGGATGATCTTCGCCTGCGAAGAGGGTGCTCGATTCGGCGAGCCCTGCATCGGCAGCAAGGCGATCGCCGGGATGCTGACCGAGGCCGACCTGACGCGGATCCGCGACGCCGAGGGGATCACGCTGGAGCAGGCGATGTCGGGCATCGGGCTCAACCCCTTGCAGTTAGCCGACGTGCGATGGAATCGCGATGACCTCGCCGCCTTCCTCGAGGTGCACATCGAGCAGGGACGGATCCTGGAAGGTGAGAGCCGGCCGATTGGACTGGTCGATGTCGTCTCCGGCAGCACGCGGCTGCGGATGACGGTTGCGGGCCGTGCCGGCCATACGGGGGGCACCCCGATGCAGCACCGGGCCGACGCCCTGGCCGCAGCCGCGGAGATCACCCTGGCCGTCGAGGCATTGGCCAACGGTCCGACCTATCGAGGGACGCGGGCCACCGTCGGCGTCCTCGACGTCTACCCGAACCGCATCACGACCATCCCGGGGCGAGTCGACATGCGCCTCGATGTCCGTGACTTCGACAGCGACCGCCTGCGCCGGGCGGCGCGCGAGATCGCGGACCGAGCCCGCATCATCGCCGATCGCCGAGGCGTCGCGATCGATGCTGAGGTGATCGCGGACACCTCGCCGGTCGTGCTGTCGATGTGGCTCCGCCAGGCGCTCAGTCAGGTCTGCGGCGAGCTCGGGATCGACTGGCGCTTCATGCCGAGCGGTGCGGGCCACGACGCCCAGATCATGGCCAGCATCGCCCCCGCCGCCATCATCTTCGTCCCCAGCAAGGATGGCGCAAGTCACGTGCCCGAAGAGTGGACTAGCGTCGCCGACATCGCAAAAGGCGCCGATGTGCTCTACCAAGCGATCCTTCGCATCGACGATGTCCTCGCTGCGAGTTAGCGGCGGAACGGTCGTCACCCCGCAGGGCCAGCGGCGCGCGGATGTCCGGGTCGAAGACGAGCGCGTGGTTGCCGTCGAGCCACCGGGCACAAGCGGTCGTGTAGACAAAGAGATCGATGCCACCGGCAAGCTGGTCTTTCCGGGGTTCATCGACCCGCACGTCCACTCGCGCGATCCTGGCTTTCCCGAAAAGGAGGATTTCGCGCACTCGACGCGAGCCGCCGCTGCAGGAGGCATCACGACCGTTCTCGAGATGCCGAACGCGATCCCACCGGTGACGGATGCCCCGGCCTTCGATGAGCGCGCGAACCATCACGGTCGGGTGGCCTTTGTCGATTTTGGGCTAGCTCTTCTGGGGCTATGCCCTGCACCGCGAGACCAAGCAGCTCGTCTACAACCTGGCCGAATACGCGCCGGCGGACCTGATCATGCCACCCGGGAATGGTGAGGTGCTTCGCCTCTGCAACGAGGTCGCGCGACTGGGCGCCCTGCTGGCTGCCCACTGCGAGGACCGCGGCCTGCTCGAGGAGGCACAGCAGCAGCTCGGGCATCCGATCCAGAGCTATGCGGACCTGCTAGGGGTGCGGCCCGAGGTCTCGGAGTCAGCGTCGATCGCGCTCGCTGCCGAGTTCGCGCGCGCGACCGGATGTCGGGTGCACGTGGTTCATATGTCGTCGGCGCGCGGCGTCGACCTCGTACGCCATGCGCGGCAGGCCGGGGTGCCACTGAGCGCGGAGACCTGCCCACAGTACCTGACCCTCTCTGACCAGGACTACGCCCGGCTCGGCGGGATGATGAAGGTCTTTCCGCCGGTGCGCACGCTCGGCGACCAGGAAGCGCTCTGGCAGGGCGTTGAGGACGGCGTCATAACCTCGGTTGGCTCCGACCACGCGCCGCATACCGTCGAGCAGAAGCGGCTGCCTCTCGCCGAGCAACCGGCCGGCAACGTCGGGGTCGAGACGCTCGGAGCGCTGATGCTGGACGCCGTGCTGCGCGGGCGCACCTCGGCAGAGCGCCTCGCCTTCGTCCTGTCCGAGGGAACGGCCCGCCTCTACGGACTGTACCCGCAGAAGGGCGCGATCCAGCCTGGGTCGGACGCCGACCTCACGATCGTGGACCCGTCGGCGACAACGACCATCCGCAATGAGCGGCTTCACTCGAAGCAGAAGATCTCGCCCTGGCACGGTCAGGAATGCCGGGGCGCGATCACGATGACCGTCTTGCGGGGCCGGGTCATCATGCGCGACGGCGAGCCGGTGGGGGAGGTCACCGGGCGGCTGATCCGGCCGGCGCACGCGCGGGCGAGCTGATGCGCGTCGTTACGATCCCGAGCAAGGGCCGGCTGGAACTCGCCGAACGACCTAAGCCCAAGCCGGTCGATGACCAGGTGCTCGTCAGGGTCGCGGCGGCCGGGCTCAACCGTGGCGACCTGTGGCAGCTGGCGGGCGGCTACCCGCCTCCCGCCGACGCGCCCCAGGACATCCCCGGCATGGAGTTCGCCGGAACCGTCGAGGCGATCGGGCCGGCCGCGAAGCGGTTGAAGGTCGGCGACCGCGTCTACGGGCTGGTGGGCGGTGGAGCGCAAGCCGAGTTCGTGGCCGCCGTCGAGGGGCATTGCGCCATCGTCCCTGACGGCCTTGACCTGGTGATGGCGGGCGCAGTTCCGGAGGCGTTCATCACGGCGCATGATGCGCTCTTCACGAGTGGCGGGTTGCGCGATGGCCAATCGATCCTGATCCACGCCGTCGGCTCAGGGGTGGGCACATCGGCGCTCCAGATCGGCAAGGCGAAACGTTGCAAGGTCGCCGGGACGGCGCGCAGTCCGGAGAAGCTCGCGCGCGCCCAGGAGCTCGGGCTCGATACGGCGATCGAGATCCCCCGCGAGGTCGACGCGGCGCAGCTTATCGAGCTGATGCGGCCGGTGGCCGGGAGCATCAATGCCGTCCTCGACCTGGTCGGGGGCGACTACCTGGCCGCCGACGTCGAGGCCGCGGCGCGGCGCGGCGTCATCGTCATGCTGTCCACGATCGGCGGCGACCTGGCCAAGGTGAACCTACGGACCTTCATGAACAAGCGGCTGACACTTCGCGGCACCACGCTGCGGCACCGCCCGAAGGCGGAGAAGGAGGAGGCGGTTTCAGACTTCGCCCGCGACCTCGGCCCGCTGTTCGCCTCGGGAGCGCTCCGGCCAGTGGTGGAAACCGTTGTTTCCCTGGATAACATGCTCGACGCCTACGAGCTGCTTCGCTCCGACAAGACATTTGGCAAGGTGGTGCTGAAGATCGTATGATCGTGCCTTGCTGCGTGCAGGCGCAGCTCCAGAGCGGGTACGGGGAGCAAAGGAGAGGGCGTGTTTCGCTTGCGCATGAGGGTCCCAGCGATGTTGCTTTCCGCCAGCCTCTTGCTCGCCGCGTGCGGTAGCTCGGGGTCGACCGGGGCATCGCCGTCCGGCCCAACCAAGGTCGGCATGGCCCTAGCCGCTCCGAAGAACGACGGTGGTTTTGCCCAGGCCCACTACCAGGGACTGACGCAAGCGGAGAAAGACCTCAAGATCAAGGGCTCGCTGGTGGAGCAGGCGGTCACGCCCGACCAGCGCGTCAATGCGCTGACCAGCCTCGCGCAGGACAATGAGCTCGTCATCGGCGTTGGCGGCGAGTTCGCCCAGGCCGGCGTCCAGGTGGCGCCGCAGTTCCCCAAGGTCACCTTCGTCATCATCCAGGGGGAGACGGCCGCCAATGCGCCGAACCTTCACGTCTACGGCGTGCGCGAGGGTGTCCCGGCGTACATCGCTGGTGTCGTGCTGGCGAAATTGACAAAGACGCACAAAGCCGGTTTCATCGGTGGGGAGCAAATCCCCCCTGCGACCCAAGCCTCGGATGCGTTCAAGGCCGGGCTGCAGTCCGTCGACCCGATGATCACTGTGCAGAGCACGATCGTCGGCAGCTTCAACGATCCACAGAAGGGCGCTGCCGCGGCATCGGCCCAACTGGCTAACGGCGCCGACGTCTTCTACGGCTACCTGGCGGCCGGCTTCCCGGGCGTGCTTCAGGCGATCAAAGACTCCAAGAAGGATGCCCACGCCGCGTCGAACATCTTTCCGCGCTGCGACCAGGCGCCCTTCGTCGTGGGCGACTCGATCCTGAACGCCGCGGCCGACGTGGTCGGCATCATCAAGGATTTCAAGAACAAGGCGATCCCGGCGCACCCGGTCTATCACGGCGTCGAGGCGCCGGACATCCAGCGCTTCGAGCTATGCCCGGGGTTCACGCAGTACAACGACCTGGTCAAGACCACGACCGACGGCATCAACAACGGCAGCATCAAGCTGCCGAACGGGGTCTAAAGCCGGAAGGTCACTCGACGCGGTCGCGACGGTACGGGATGGAAAGCGCGCTCGGCATCCCGTGCCGGCCGATCGCGCCCGCCAGGACGAGCAGCGAGAGCACGTAGGGCGCCGTCGTCCAGAGCTGTGACGGCAGCGATACCGATGGCGGGAACAGGAACAAGGCGAGCCCGGCGATGGCTACGAGAGCAAAGACCAGCATCCTCCGGCTCTGTCGGCTCGCAGTCCGCCAGCTGGACATCCGCATGGCGACGATGATGAGGGGCACAAGCATTACGAGCCAGACCTCCCGCGGCACCGCCGGCCGCCCCTGCAAGCTGAGCTGAAGCGCATCGACGCCACCGAAGAGGAGGCAGGCAAGCACCGTCCCTAGAGGCCGCCAGCGGCCGAAGATGACGGCCGCGATCGCGAGGAAGCCGCGACCGCCGGTCATGCCCTGAACGAAGATGCCGAGGCTGATGGAGAGGAAGCTACCCCCGACGCCGGCGAGGGCGCCAGCGACCAACGTGCCGACCCAACGGAGAGCCGATACGCTCGAACCTGCCGTGTCGGCGGCAGCGGGCAGCTCGCCGGCCGCCCTCAGCGACAGGCCCAGGCGCGTTCGGTAGAGCACGAACCAGGCCAGCAGGGCCGCCACGAAGGCGAGGTCGACCAGCGGGATCTGGCGGAACAGGGCGTCCCCGACGACCGGGATGTTGCTGAGTACCGGGAGGGAGAGCGGGCTGAATCGCCGGATGAGTGCCTGGTTGCCGCCCAGGAACTGACGAAAGGCGAAGTTCGTTACACCCAGCGCCAGGATGTTGAGGCCGACGCCGACCACGATCTGGTCGGAGCGCAGTTGTACCGAGAGGACGGCCATCAGCGCTGCCAGGAGGAGGCCCGCACCCAGCCCGGCCAGCACGCCAAGCCACGGATTGCCGGTGACGAGGGTGGCCCAGTATCCGGCGAAGGCGCCGACCAGCATCATCCCTTCCAGCCCGATGTTGAGGATGCCGGCTCGCTCGGCGACCATCTCGCCGCTTGCAGCGAAGATCAGGGGGCTGGCAAGCTGGATGGTGGTGGCCAGCCAGAACGCGTTGAACGGCCCCATCAGTCGACCGCCATCCGTTCGAAGAGAAAGGCACTGCCGGCGACGAGCAGGATGACAAGTCCCTGCGTGATGAAGACCAGCTGCGACGACACGCCGGCCCGCGCCTCCATCAGCCCGGACCCGGACCGCAGCGCGGCGAACAGCACCGCGGCGGGCAACACCGCCAGCGGGTTGTTCCGGGCCACGAGCGCCACGACGATGCCGTCGAATCCGAAGCCCGCAGAGAACTGCGCTGCGAGCTTGCCTGTGCCGGCGCCCAGGATGAGCGAGCTGCCCGCCAGCCCGGCCAACGCGCCGGACGCCGCCAGCGATAAGACCGTCACGAGGCGGGTCGAAACGCCTGCGAAGCGCGCCGCGCGCTCATTGGACCCGGTGAGGCGGAGCAAGAAGCCGGCCGCAGTCCGGGTCATCACGAACCAGACGACCCCGACCAGGATAGGCGCTAACAGCACGTCCCACGTGAGGGTGCTGTTGGGGAGCAGGTGCGGCCAGAGCGCCCTGGGCGCGACCGGCGGCGAGTTGGGGAACTGGTGGGTCGGCTCCTGCATCGGCCCCGCCACCAGCCAGGTGACGATACCAGTCGCGATGAAGTTGAGCATCAGCGTGGAGATGATCTCGTTGACTCCGCGCCAGGCCCACAGTAGCGCCGCAATCGTGGCATAGAGCCCGCCCGCCACGAGGGCGATCAGCACTGCGACCGGCAGTTGAAGCGGGAACGGGAGGTGGGGTGCGAGGTAGATGCCGGCCCAGGCGGCGGCCACGCCACCAATCAGGATCTGGCCCTCGAAGCCGACGTTGATCCGCCGGCTGCGAAAGGCAACGATCCAGCCGAGCGCGACGAGCGTGAGCGGTAGCAGGAACGTCAGCGTTCGCGCGATCGCGATGGTGCCGCCGAATGATCCCGCGACCAGGGCGTTGATCGCCTCGACCGAGTCCGCGCCGGCGAGCGCGATGATCAGCATCGAGACGCAAAGCGCCATGGCAAGCGCAACCAGCACAGTCAGGAGCGCGAGCGCGCTACGACGCAGCTGCCGGCTCAGGTCCTTGCACCGCTCCCGCCATCAGGAGCCCCAGCTTCTCGAGATCGACATCGTGGATGTCGAGGATTGCCACAAGTCGGCCGCCGACCATGACGGCGACGCGGTCGCTGAGCGAGAGGATCTCCTCGAGCTCGGTGGAGATCAGCAGCGTGCCGCCGCCGGCGCGCTTGTGGTCGAGGATCTTCTGGTAGACGTACTCGATTGCGCCCACATCGAGTCCACGTGTGGGCTGGGCCGCGATCAGCAGCCGGGGCTGCCGGTACAGCGAGCGCGCAAGCACCGCCTTCTGCTGATTTCCGCCCGACATGGCCGAGGCTCGCATCTTGAGGTCGGGCGCGCGGATGTCGTACTCCGTCAGCAGGCGCCGCCCGTGCCGGCGCACTTCGTCGCCGCGGACGAGGCCACGCCGGCGGAAGCGGCCCTTCGCGATGTCGGTCATGACCAGGTTGTCCGAAAGCGTCATCGAGAGGGCGATGGCGTCGCCATGCCGGTCGGCCGGGATGACGGCCGCGGAGCCGTGTATGGTGAAGCCGCCGGCGGTGGGTTTGACCAGACCGGCGAGCACTTCGACGAGTTCTTGCTGCCCATTGCCGTCCACCCCTGCGACGCCAAGCACTTCGCGCTCCCGGACCGTAAAGGTCAGATCATTGAGCACCGGCCGGTCCCCCTTTACGGTCGACAAGTGGGTAGCCACCAGGACGGGGTCGCCCGGTAGCAGTGTCAAGCGCGGAACCCGCAGGACGACGTCGCGGCCGACCATCATGCGGGCCATGACGCGTTGGTCCATCTCGGCCTTGACGAGCGAGCCAATGACCTTGCCATCACGGAGTACGGTGCAGCGGTCGGCGACCGCGATCAGCTCATCGAGCTTGTGCGTGATGAAGATCGTCGACCGGCCCTGCGACGCGAGCAGCCGCAGGACGGAGAACAGCTCATTCGATTCGGTCGGCGTCAGCACCGCGGTCGGCTCGTCAAGGATCAGAAGATCGGCGCCGCGGTAGAGCAATTTGAGGATCTCGGTGCGCTGCCGGCGGCCGAGTGAGAGCGAACCCACCACATCGTCCGGTTCGAGGTTGAAGCCGTACTGCTTGGACAGCGCCTCGATGCGCTTCGAAACGGTGCCCAGCCGGGTCAGCGGCGTGCGGCCCTCGCGTAGGCCGAGCGCGACGTTCTCGGCGACCGTCATGTCAGGCACGAGCATGAAGTGTTGGTGCACCATGCCGATCCCGAGCCGGAGCGCGTCGCGTGGGCTGGTGATCACGGCGGGGTTGCCGCGAACGGCGATGGAGCCCTGGTCCGGCTGGACCAGCCCATAGAGAATCTTCATCAGGGTGGTCTTGCCGGCGCCGTTCTCGCCGAGCAGCCCGTGCACCTCGCCGGGCCTGACTTCCAGGTCGATATCACGGTTGGCGACCACGCCCGGAAATGCCTTGGTGATCCCCCGCATTTCCAGGAGCAGATCGCTGGGCATTCGGCGATAGGCAGTATAGTTTCCACACAAAGAGGTTGGAACGGATCAACTGGCTCGCCGACCTTGATGAAGCCCGCCGGCTGGCTGGTCAGCGGGACAAACCGATTCTGCTCTTCTTTCACTCGCCGACTTGAGGCGCCTGCAAGAAGCTGGGTGCCGTGACGTACCCTGACGCAGGCGTGATCGAGGCCATCACGGATACCTTCGTGCCGTGCGGGATCGACATCAAGAACGCCGATAACAAGCCTGTGATCGAGCGCTTCCGGCAGGCCTGGACACCGGACTTCCGGGTGCTCGGGCCGGACGGCTTTGAGTACGCGCACTTCAACGGCTTCCTGCCCCCCGACGACTTCATCGCCCAGGCCCTCGTGGCAGCCGGACAAACCCGGTTCCGCATGGGGAAGTACGATCGCGCCGCCGAGCTCTTCGACCGGGCGCTGCGCGATCACCCCCAAAGCCGGATCGCGCCCGAGGCCGCATATTGGGCCGCCGTCTCGCGGTACAAAGTCACGAAAAACCGCGACGACCTGCACCGTGGATGGCGCGTGATCCAGGAGCGGTACCCGGACAGCCCGGCCCGGCACTGGCAGTCGTACATCGAGGACCCGGCCTGAGCCCGACCGGCTGGGGGCTGGACGGGCTGCCGAGCGACTGGGAAAGCGTCGGTCTTCTCCATCTCCCAAAAGCTGAGATCCGAACCATGCAGGACCGCCTGCTACGTACGACGATCGACCTCTGCTATCGGGCGCATCCTTTCTATCGTGGCCGGATGCATGAGGCCGGGCTCACCCCGGGGGACATCGGCGGCGTTGATGACCTGGCGAATTTTCCACTCACCTACAAGCGTGAGTTCCTGAACGATCCCGAAGCCTTTCGGCTGGAGCCGCTCTCGGAGCTGCCGCTGGAGGCACGGGTGCTGCGCGAGGTGATGTACACGACAGGGACCACGACCGGGCAGCCCGCACCGCTCTACACGACGACCTTCGACTATTACGCCTACGCGATCCAGGCAGCGCGCGCGGCGCGCGTCCTGGGGATGGGAGACAGCGACGTGATCGCCAACGTCTTTCCATTGACGCCGTTCCCGATGGGCGCGTACCTGCGGGCACAGGCCACCGCTGCGGCGATCGGCGCCTCGATGATCCTCGCCCATCCCGGCAGGCCGTCGGAGGCACTCGACATCCACCGTGGACTGGATGAGGTCGTGCGGCTCATCGAACGCCAGCACGCCACGGTCATTTGGGGCGTTGCCAGCTTCGTGCGGCGGATCCTGCTGCGAGCGGAGGACATCGGGGCGGACTTCACTGCCGTGCGCATGTGCCTGGTCACCGGCGAGTCGATCTCGGGCGCGATGAAGGACGACATGCGGCGCCACCTGGTCGCGCTTGGCTCCGCTCACGGCCGGATCGTGAACCGGTATGGATCGACTGAGGGCACGACGCTGATCGAGTGCGAAGGCGGCGCGGGCTGGCACAATCCCTCGCCGGAGCAGATCTTTATGGAGACGGTCGACGTCGAGACCGGGGAACGGCTTGAGGGCGGCGCACCCGGCCTGCTGCTGATCACCCACCTGATGCGGCGGGGGACCGTGCTACTGCGCTACGCTCTTGGCGACGTCGTCGAGCTGGACACCGGTCCCTGCCCGGGATGCCGCCAGACGGTGGATCGGGTGGTGGCCCAGCCGATTCGAACCAAGGACCTGATCAAGATCAAGGGCACGCTCGTCAACCTCGAAGCACTCAAGGCCGCCCTGGACGGAATGGACGGTCTGCAGGAGTACCAGATCATCGTGACCAAGCAGCAAGCGGACGACCCGTTTTCGCCCGACCAGCTGGTCGTGCGGGCGGCCGGGTCGCCGCCGCAGGCCGAGCTCGAGCGGCGCATCGCGGAGGTCGCGATGAACCTGGTTCAGATCCGGCCGGTCGTGGAGGTCGTCAGGCCCGATGACATTTTCAACCCAATGACCGATTCGAAGCCCGAGCGGCTGGTCGACCGCCGTCCGGCGCTGGGCGAGTAGCCGTGCCCAACACAGGAGTACGCGTCATTGACGCAGTCGTCAATCCGTACACGCCCGAGTTCGCGGCGCTGCGCCCCGCTTGGAGCAAGGAGTTCCTGAGTGGCAAGGTCGGCGTCAACCGGGAATCGCTGGACGGGATCCCCGAGGATGACTTCCTTAAGAAACTGGACGGGGCCGGCGTCGAGCGTGCGCTGCTGATCGCAGCCAAGGCCGGCAGCAAACAGCATGCCATCCACTATCAGATCCCATACAAGAAGGTCGCGGCCCTTGTCGAGCGGCACCCCGACCGCTTCAGCGCGATCGCCGGGATCGATCCGACCGAGGGAATGCGCGGTGTGCGCGAGCTGGAAAAGGCCGTGAAGGAGGATGGCTTCATCGGCGCCCACCTCTACCCTCACTGGTTCGAGATGGCGCCTGATCACGCGAGGTATTACCCGTTCTACGCAAAGTGCGTCGAGCTCGACATCCCCATCCAGATTCAGGTCGGGCAGTGCCTGCGGTACTCGGACGACCGGCCGCTGCGGAGTGTCGGTCGTCCCATCACGCTCGACACCGTCGCATGCGATTTCCCTGACTTGAAACTGGTCGGCATCCATATCGGCTGGCCCTGGACCGAGGAGATGATCTCGGTTGCTTACAAGCACCCGAACGTCTACATTGGCTCGGATGCCTACGCGCCCAAGAACTGGCCGAAGGAGTTCGTGCATTTCATCAATAGCTGGGGCCAGGACAAAGTGATTTTCGGGACGGACTTCCCCGTGATCGACATCGAGCGCGCCGTCGCCGAGGTGGACGAACTTGGTCTGCGTCCCGAGCCAAAGCGAAAGTTCCTGCGCGACAACGCCGCCAGGCTCTACCGGCTGGAATGAGCGCTCGGAACCAGCGGCTCGTGAAGGTCGTCGATGCGCTGGTCAAGGACCTCCACGAGTTCGTCCTAGATCACCGCGTGACTGAGGAAGAGTTGCGCCGAGCCATGGACTTCCTCACTGAAGTGGGAAAGAACGACGAGATGCCCGGCCTGGCCGACGCGTTCGCGATGACGACCGTGGCCGACAACGTGACCCACGAAGAAGCGAACCGCAGTGCCACGCCCTCGAACATCGAAGGCCCCTTCTACCTCGCGGACGCACCGAGCCTGAGCCCGCCGTACCGCGTCGGCCGGCCAGACGAGGCGGGTGATCCGCTCGTCTTCCGCGGCCGTATCCTCGATGGTCCATCCGGGCGACCAGTTCCGACCGCGCTGGTGGACCTCTGGCAAGCGGATGCCGTCGGCAACTACGATATCCAGGATCCGGGCGCGCCGGCGTTCAACTTGCGCGGCCGGCTGACCGCTCGCGACGGGACATTCGAGCTCCGGACGGTGGTTCCCGGCGCCTACGAGATCCCCAAGAACGGCGCGGTGGGTCGCCTCCTGAAGCAGATTGGGCGACATGCCTTCCGGCCCCGACACATCCATTTCAAGATCTCCGCTGACGGTTGGCAGCCGCTGACCACGCAGATCTATTTTGCCGGCGACCAGTGGATCGAATCGGACAGCATCGGCGCCGCCAAGCCCGGTCTCGTCGCGCCGCTGAATGACCGGGAGGGTGTCCTGGTGTCCGAGTAGACATTCCGGCTGACACCCCGCAAATAGGACTTTGTATACTCGGCGGGTTGCGTTTCAGCCGACCGGGGGGAGAGGAGTTTCATGCCACTCATCCAGGCCTCAATCGTCCAGGGTCGTTCCCCCGAACAGATCCGCGCCCTCCACGAAGCGCTCACCAAGGCCGTTGAAACCTCGATCGGCGCCTCGCGCGACGCGATCCGTGTGCTGATTTACGAGGTGCCGGCCACGCACTGGGCGGCCGGCGGGGTCACGATAGAAGAAAAGCGAAAGACGTCGACTTCGAAGTCCTAGCACGGGCGTGGACGCCGGTTTACTGCTGTTGCGAGTCGTCGTTGGCCTGCTCTTTGTCGGCCATGGCACTCAGAAGCTTTTCGGGTGGTTCGGTGGTGGCGGGATCAAAGGCTCCCAGGGCTATTTCCAGTCGCTCGGGTACCCGCCGGCAATGGCCATCCTCGCCGGCATGGCGGAGACGGGTGG
>VBGO01000384.1 GCA_005882525.1 Chloroflexota bacterium | reverse complement strand
GCGATCATCCCGCTGAGCGGCACGATGCCGTTGCGCTCGCCAATCCCCAGCACAGTGGTGTCGATGTGGGTGGCGCCCGCCTCGAGGGCCGCGAAGGCGTTGGCGATCGCGCAGCCGGTGTCATTGTGAGCGTGGAACTCGATGTCGCAGTCGACGGCCTTGCGCACCATCGAGACCAGTTCGAAGACCTGGTTGGGGGTGGCGATCCCAACGGTGTCGGCGAGGCCGACGCGCTGCGGATGGAGGCGATCGATCGCCTGGTAGACGCGCAGCAGATCCCGCGGCTCGGACCGGAAGGAGTCCTCGCTGCTGAACCGCACCTCCAGCCCCTGCGACTGGATGTAGCGCACGACCTCGGTGCCGCTCTCGACGATCTCGTCGACCGTTTTGCCGTGCGAGAAGGCCCGCATCGCGGACGAGGTGCCGAACAGAACATCGATCCCGTCCGCGCCGGTGCCGACCGCGATCCGGGCGTCATCGAGATGGCAGCGCACGTGCGTGAGCACCTTGGCGCGAAGCGGCAGCGCCGCGACGGTGCGGAGGTCGGCCTCGGACTGCGGCGAGGCGCAGGGCGAGGTCAGCTCGAGGTACTCCACGCCGAACTCATCGAGCATCTGCGCGATCGCGATCTTCTGTGACGGCGTGAAGTGGGCCGGGGCGAACTGTTCGCCCTCCCGGAGCGTCGATTCGATGATCTTGAACGCTCGTATGGTCATGGCACCTCCGAAAAATAAAAAGCCTTCGTCCACCGGGACGAGAGGCCTTTCTCTCGTGGTACCACCCGACTTTGCCGTCCTCTCGCGAGAACGGCCTCTTTGAGTCCGCGGCGCGCCGCCTGAAGACTCCAGCCCGATCACGGGGGCCACCCGGCTCGGCCTACTGCGGATTGCTCCGGTTCGACCTGCGGCTCCGAGGCCTTTTTCGGCGGTGCCCTGGATTCTCCTTTTCAGCTGCCGGAGACTCTCTGGTATCCCAGCGTCCGCGTACTCGCCCTCATCGACGCCTTTCCGTATGAACTTGTTGGCCGGAACGATACGCGCCATGGTGCCCCGATGTCAAGCCGGCTCGGCTATCAGGCGACGGCCTCGGTCGCGCCCACCTGCTGGACGTAATCGATCACGTGGTCGGCGACGGGAATCCCCGTGGCGGCCATGAAGCCGTGAAACTCGGGCGTGTAGTTGAGCTCGTTGACGAGCAGGCCGTCCGGGTGCTCGAGTAAATCGACGGAGAGAAATCCACCCCCGACCGCGGCGGCGGCCTTCTGGGAGAGCTCGTCGATTTCGGGCGTGACCTCGCACACCGACGCCGTGCCATTGCGGGCGGTGTTCGTGATCCAGTGGTCGGAGCTGCGGTAGATGGCG
>VBGO01000380.1 GCA_005882525.1 Chloroflexota bacterium | reverse complement strand
GCTGATCGTCTCCAACCGTGATGCCGTTGAGGTCAACGGCGATGACGCGATAGTCATAGTTCTGGTTTGAGGCGAGGGTTCCGCTCGGTATGGCCGCAGTGACTGGAACCGCTGCGTTGCCGTGACCGATCGCCTGATACCCGAGCAGACCGGCCGGAGTCGCCGCCAAGGCCTCGAGATCAGCGATCGTGTCCACCGCATATGCGTCGGTGTCGAGCTTGTATTGGAAGAAGACGTGGGAATCCGTCTTATCGAGATCAGGCGGCTGCACGCCATGGCTCCAACCTTTCGGGTTGACCGAGTCGGTGAGGGTGGCGCTGGTGGCTCCAACATTCGTCGCACCACCGGTCGCCGACACCGTGGCCGTGTCAAAGTCCAGCGTGAATGGCGCCGTCTCTGTACCCATCTCCCTGCTGCCGTCGCGCATGCAGCTCGTGCCACCGCTAACGGACAGCGTGTTCAGACCCGCCTGTGCAATGGCGGTCGTTCCATCCAGGAGAACCTGCCCAATCCAGGTGACTCTGTCACCACCCGTCTTTTTCCAGTCGCCAGTAATTGGGTGGCCGGCATTGTCGATCGTGCTCGCGAAGCTGACCGTGAGCGGGAGGGTCAGATTCATCTCCCGATCAAAGGTGAGGGTGACCTTAAGGGTCCCCTTGCCGAATTTGGCGGCTGCATCGTTCGCGTTGTCGGAGGAGAACTCGACGGTGCCCCCACTCAGTTTTACAGATGGCTCTTGCTGCTTCAGGGCGTTGTCGATCGTGACGTGCGTCGCGCTGTGCTGGGTGGGTGCCGGCGGATAGCCGCCCCACCAGACATTGCTGGCTGTGGTGTCGACCGTGGCATCCAGATCGGTACTGCCCACTCCGCTGTTCTGGTAAAGGTCGCTGCTCGAAACGGTCGTGCCCGCAGCTCCCTCTGACGAGATTCCGCCGCCGTTACCGTGAATCCCGGAGCAGGTCACCGCGGCATAACCCCCGTTGGTTGTGTGGATCGCGTAGCCATCCACACCCGAAATCAGTGCCCCATCGACCGTTAGCTTGGCGTTGCTCATCGTCAAGCCGCTTTCGGCGTACCGAATGTCTCCGTTTGTGAAGCTACTCGCAAGTCCGTCGATGGTGATCCCGTCCCAGTCGGTTACGGCCGCCGAGCAAGGCGCCGGCACGACTACCGACGGGCAGGCCGACGGCGCGGCTACCGGCGCAGAGTTGTCTCTCAGGCTCGTGAAAACGGTGCCTTGAGAATTGAGCGCGCCGCCGTTGACGTCGATTCCGCCGCCGAGGATCTTGACGACGTCGCCCGGATTGGTGACGAGACTCCCGTTAACCGTGAGGTCACCGTCCAAGAAGTAGCCGAGGGCGGACGTAGCTTGCGGGGTGATCCAGGTGATGCCACCTTCGGCGGTTCCGTCGAACACGATGGCATCAACACCGTTCCCGGTCCCTTGATTGCCTGTGATATCGGTGTTGAAATCGCCGACGACATGGCTCAAGTGGATCGCTGGATATTTGGTACTCCCCGAACCGCTGACGTTCACCTTATTGTCGGACAAGGTCAATTGGTCGGCGCCCACCAGGCGAATCCCGTAGGTCCCCGCATGCGTGACCTCGGTATCCATGATCGTCACCGATTGGCCGTTGAGACCGTTGGCCACAATGCCGTCTTTGGCGGTTCCATCAACCGTGGTGTGGTCGGTGACGGAAAGCGAGCAGTCCGGCTCTGTCGACGAACAGTTTGGCGGGCTGAAGAAACTGGCGAAGATGCCACGACCCCCGATTTTCGTGCTGGCCGCGCTGGGATCTCCAATCTTGGTGTCATTGACCGAAATGGGCGTATCCGATGCGTTGATTCCATCCTTAGTGGTGTTGACGATTTGCGTCTCGTTGGAGAGCTTGAGCCGAAAATTGAGGGGGTCGCCGAAGTGGTCCAACTCGCCCGTCGTGAGAGGTCCACTGTCGATGGTGATTCCGGTCACCGCGTAGTCGATGAGCGCCTGTTCGAGCGCAGCATTACCCTTCGGGCCGCCCGTAATGACCAGGCCGCCCCAGTCGCCTGCCGCCGGCGAGCACGGGAAGGCCGGGGCAAAGATCGATGGGCACGACGCCGCGGCCAGCGCCGGCCCATTGTTGTCCCGCAGACTGGTGAAGATCTTGGTCGCTGACGAGCTATCGTCATCCGCGATCAGCGTCCCGCCGTTGATCGTGATCGGGCCGCCGAGCGCTTTGACCACATCGCCCGCATGCACGGTCAGGTCCCCACCGTCGAGGGTTAGCCCTCCATCGAGGAGGTAGCCCAACGGATGGGTGACCGTCTGGTTGCTTGGGGTGATCCAGCTCATGGAACCGGTGACCTTCCCATCGAGGACCATCGCGTCCAGCCCGTTGGCGCTGCCGACGTTCCCCCGCACATTTTGAGCAAAGTTAGCGGTGACGGCGTTGAGGTAAATCGCCGGATAGCGCCCGGCATCACCCGTGAGACTCAGGCCGGCGCCACTGATGTTGTTGTTGCGCAGCACCAGCTGGTCCGCATTCAGCAACCTGATACCAAACGTGTGAGCGCCCTGCACGTGGTTATCGGTGATCCATACCGGTCGTCCAGCGAGCGCCTGGCCCAGGATGGCCTCGGCGCTCGTGGACGTAAACCGGTCGCCGCTGAGGCGCAAGGCTGTGGCCGGCGTCGCATCTCGGAAGTCGACGATGATTCCGTGCGTGCCGCCGTTGACCGTTGAGTCAGTTACCGAAATGGATGTGTTGAGGGCGTTGATCCCGTCCGCAGCGCTGGGACCGATCATGCTTCGGGAAAGGACCAGGCGGTAGGCCGACGGCACTGGTGTCGGTGGCGCCCCGCTGTTGATCAGGATGCCCGTCGCGGCATATCGAATCGCGGCGTTCACGAGCGCCCCGTTGGCCTCGCTGCCGGTGAGGCGGATTCCGCCCCAGTCAC
>VBGO01000379.1 GCA_005882525.1 Chloroflexota bacterium | reverse complement strand
GTACTCCTTCGTCGTCGTGCTGGCCGCGATGCTGATCGATATCGTGGTGAGCCGATACCTGCGCCGTGTCGCCGTCGCCCATGGCGGCAGCGCCGCGCTCGAGGCGGACGCCCTCCACTTCGCCTCGGATTTGTGGGCGTCGGTGGCCGTGCTGGCCGGCATCACCCTGGTCGCCGTCTTCGGTCTCCAGATTGCCGACCCGCTGGCCGGGATTGCGGTGGCCGCCATCATCGGGACCACGGCCATCGAACAGGGTCGCCGGACCACCCAGGTCCTGCTCGACGCGATGCCCGACCGTCCGACTCTGACCGCCATCGAGCGGATCCTGGAGAGCGATCCGAAGCTCCACGGCTATCACGCCCTTCGGGCACGGCAGGCCGGCAAGCACGTGTTGCTCGATGTCTCGGTGCACGTCGACGGGAGACTATCCCTGGCGCAGGCGCACGAGGTGGGTCATGCGGTCTCGGAGCGGATCCGCCGAGAGCTGCCCATCGTCACCGACGCGGTTGTCCACGTCGAACCGGTCGACGACGAGGCCCACGGGTAGGGCTGGAGTCCCAGCCCCAGTTACGTCCCGAGTCCGCCGGAGATGTTGCAGAAGACGTTCTGCACCTGGTTGCCCAGCACGATCAGGACCACGATGACGATGACCGCGATCAGGACCAGGATCAGGGCGTACTCGACCATACCCTGTCCTTCGGCTCGGGTGAGAGCGTGGCGGAGCCGCTCGAGGAGGAGAGGCAGTTTCATGTGGATCTACTGTTGATAACGTCGGCTATCTCGCCAGCTGTCCGACCAGCCTGAAGCTGTGGCAGCCCTGTTACCTTGTTACGGCGCTATCCTCAAGCGGTGGCTCGCCCCCATCTCGCCGCAACGAGAACCGGAATACTCGCTGGCGCGGTCGCGGTCGCGCTGATCTCCTCTAGCAGCCCGCCGCTCGCCGCGTCGGCCCCCGGAGGAAAGCCGGCGGCCGGGCGACCGTCCCCCACGGCAGGCGCGGCGCAGCCAATGCTGAGCCCGCTGGCGATCGACGCCATGCGCCAGCGCGACTATCCCGGCAGCGACCTCGCGATCGAGCGGACGCTGGCGGCGGGCAGCAACTACCGGCAGTATGTCGCCTCCTACCAGTCGGACGGCCTCAAGATCAACAGCCTGCTGACCGTGCCGAACGGACCGAAGCCGCCCACCGGCTGGCCGGTTATCGTCTTCAACCACGGCTACATCTCGCCCACGGTCTATCGGACGACCGAGCGATACGTCGCCTACGTCGACGCCTTCGCCCGCAACGGCTACATCGTGTTCAAGCCGGACTACCGGGGGTTTGGCAGCTCGCAGGGCCAGCCCGTTAGCGCCTACTACTCACCGGACGATACCGTCGACGTGCTCAACGCCGTCACGACCATGCAGCGGTACAGCAATGCTGACCCCAACCGGATCGGCATGTGGGGTCACTCGATGGGCGGCAGCATCACGCTGCGCGCGCTGGTGATCGATCCTCGGATCAAGGTCGCCGTCATCTGGGCGGGGGTGAACGCGACCTACAAGGACATGCTCGAGAATTGGCACCCACCGGCGGCGGACCGGCCCCCACCCTCGTTCAGCCGCGGCGCGCGACAGAATTACCTCGATCGCTACGGAACACCGGAGCAGAATCCGGGGTTCTGGAACTCGATCTCGCCGATGGCCTACCTGGCCGACATCACCGCGCCGATCCAGCTGCACCACGGCACCGCCGACGTGGAGGTCCCGGTGCAATTTTCACGAACGCTCGCGAAGGATCTTCAAACGGCCAGCAAACCGGTGGAGCTTTACACCTACGCGGGCTCAGACCACAACATCGCGCAGGGCTTTGCGCTGGCGATGTCTCGGTCAGTCGCGTTCTTTGATCGAACCCTGAAGAGCTGATCGGTTCGAGCGCCGGCGCTACTTGAAGGTCGCGCTCACGACATTCGACGGGGCACTCTGCAGGCCGCTCGGGCCGACGGCGATGACCTCGTAGTAGAAGGTGCCGCTGCCCGGCCCATCCGTGAAGCTGGTCGAGGTCAGGCCCGACTTGATGACGACGAGGTTCGAGCTGCTGGTTCCGCGATAAACGACGTAGCTGGTGGCTCCCGGCGCGTTCTGCCAGGTCAGATTGACCTTGTTCCCCTTGACGTTGGCGGTCAGATTCGCGGGGGTGGCGGGGATCACGGTAATGGCGGCGCTGGCGGTGATGCCACCGATGGTCGCCGTAACGCTGCCCGTTCCGGTGAAATAACTGCTGGCTTTGAAGATGGTCGTGTTTCCGGTTGTTGAGGACAGCGTTCCTGGTGTCCGGCTGGCCAGCGACCAATTAGCGGCGCTGGCGCTCACCAGGTTGCTAAACGCATCCGATGCGGTGGCCGTGAAGACCTGCGAACCCTGCACCGGCAGCGTCACATTTGAGGGGCTGACCGTCAGCCGGGCGATCGGCCCAGGGGTGACCGTCAGGACGGCCGTGGCTGTCTTGCCCCCTGAGGTGGCGGTCACCGTCAGGTCGCCCGCGGTAGACGCCTGGCAGGACATATTCGAGCAGCTGTAACCGCTGACCGACAGGTTGGTCGACGAGGCCAGCGAGCCCATGTCGTTCCCGTACTGATCGAAGCCTTCCACGGCATAGGCCTGGCTGCCACCGGCAATGATCGTGGCCGTCGCGGGCGTCAGCGTGATGTGGTCGAGCGCTGCCGGACGGACAACCAACTGGCCCGTCGATGTGAAGCCCTGGTAGGTGGCTGTGATGGTGTAAGTGCCGACCTTGGTGGCGGTGCAGGTCGAGCCGGGGCAGGCCGCTATCGGCGGTCCCATCGTCAGGCTGAAGCCCGAGTTCAAGACCGCGATCGAGTTGCCGTACTGATCGATGGTGCCGATGTAA
>VBGO01000383.1 GCA_005882525.1 Chloroflexota bacterium | reverse complement strand
GATGTCTGCCCCCTGGACGACCTCCCGGCAAGCGTCGCGCTCGACCAGGTTGTAGCGATCCGAACGTGGGACAAAGATATCCCGGCCGCCATGCTCGCGCAGCCACGTAACGAAGCGCGACCCAAGGAAGCCCCCGCCACCTGTCACCACGATCCGACCGGCCACGATCGCCACTATTGTGTAATGCGACTGACAGAATAGACCTTCGCCATACGTTTCACTCTCAGTGCAAATCCCGCTTCGCCGGATCCGACCGCTCGGCCGGTTTCTTCGCCTCCGTACGCTTGCGCTGATCTTGGTCGGCGCCGTTGAAGTCGCCAGCCTGGTCACGGCGTACGCCGTTATGCCGATCGGTGCCAGACCGGCACCGACGGTGGCTGCGTCCAGCCCCGTGCCGTCCAACTCCGTGGCGGAAACTGGCGAGCCCACTCCGAGCGCCAGCCTTACGCCGAGCGCCAGCCCCACGCCATCGCCCACCACCGGCGCGACAGCAGCGCCGGCACCACCGCGTCCCGCGCCAACGCCCTTCCCCTTCCAGGCCGGGGTCAACGTGCTCGTCTACGGGAACGACCCGGCGTTCGCGACCAAGGCGAATGCCCAGCTCGCCCATCTCGCCCAGCTTCACGTCAACAGCGTCGCATTCGTCTTCCCCATCTACCAGGCCAGCTGGACCGCGACCACCGTCTCTGCCGATCCCGTCTCGACCCCCAGCATGGCCAACATTCGGTTATTCATCCGAGCGGCGCACCAGCGGCACATGCGCGTGCTTTTACGCCCGCTCCTCGACGAAGCCAGTCTTCATCCGGCCGGGAAGTGGCGTGGACAGATCGCACCGACCAGCACCAGCGCCTGGTTCGCGAGTTACCGGAGCCTGTTGATGGGGTATGCGCAACTGGCCCAGGCCGAAAACGTCGAGTTCATCGATATTGGGACCGAGTTCGATTCGCTGCAGTCGTCGACCCAGCAGTGGCTCAACCTGATCGCGAGCGTCCGCGGCGCCTACCATGGGCAGCTCACCTATTCGGCGAACTGGGCAATCTCGTATCCGAGTTTTGGCTGGGCCCTCGACTTTCTCAGCATCGATGCGTTCTTCCCGCTATCCGTGCCGGTCAACGCCACGCAGCAGCAGTTGGTCGCGGCGTGGGGAAACTGGATCGCTCGCGCCAATGGCTTCGCGTCTAGCTTCAGCAAGCACGTCGTCCTCACGGAGTTAGGGACAACCTCGGAGGTCGGCTCGTTTCAGCAGCCATGGATCTGGAACCACAACACCGGCGTCAGCATGGAAGCGCAGCGTCTCTATTACGCAGCGGCCTGTCAGGCGCTAAAGGGGCGGATCGGCGGCATGTACTGGTGGGAATATGTCCTCGATTCGCAACCCTCGTCTGCGACCGATCCCGGGTACGATCCGCAGGGCAAGCCTGCCGACCTCGAGATCAGTCGCTGTTACGCTTGATTAATTGTTATCGATGCTGTGAGTGATCCTCGCGGCCGGGGCTCGTGTGAGCTTCGCAATCGCTTAGACGCGTCGATCGCCTAAGTGTTCAATTGGGAAAGACTCCCCGCTGCTCGGCCACGGTTCCAACGAGTGCTGGCGAGTTACACGGGGTCCGGCGGGAAGGGATCCGAAGTCACGAAGTCGACGATTCCGCCGCGCAAAGGATAGGCTTTTTGGCAATGGCGACATGCTAGCCGGTGAGGCTCCGCAAGTAACGGGCCTTTGCAGGCTGGGCATGCCAAGATCTCGAGAAGGTCGGCCGAAAGGTTCGTACTCACATCGAGGGGAAATGCATCCTGCGCCCGAAAGGCCCTGTCCTTAACGCCATAAGCATAGCGATGCCTGAAGCTCGAGACCGCAATCCGCATTTTGCACCCTAGATGAGGATCTGGGTCGTTAACCACTACGCGGACCCGCCAGACGGAATGGCAACGAGGAGCTTCGACTTAAGTCGACGCTTCGTCGAGAGCGGAAACCCGACAACAATCTTCACCTCCAACTTCAGCCATTACCGCTTTTCGAGGATGCGACCGATTCAGTGGGGTCGACTCTGGCATAAAGAAAACGTCGACGGGGTGCGCTTGGTATGGATCCAAACGACTCCTTACCGGTCGAACGACTGGAAGCGGATCATGAACATGCTCAGCTTTGCGGCGATAAGCCTTCTCGCTGGCGTCATCGACAGAGAGCGTCCCGGACTCGTCATCGGCGTAACCGTCCATCCGATGGCCGCACTGGCCGGGTTCTGGCTTGCCCGCATCAAGAGAGCTCGGTTTGTCTTCGAGGTTACCGACCTGTGGCCTCAAAGCCTTATTGAACTTGGCCGACTCTCTTCAGCGTCGATGACGGCTCGGGTGCTTCGTCGGTTGGAGCGCTTTCTCTTTCAAAAGGCTGAGCGCATCGTCATGCTGTGGCGAAACACCAATGATTACGTCGAATCTCAGGGTGTATCCGCACAGAAAATCATATGGATCCCACACGGCGTGGAATTGAGCCGGTATCGAGAGCTGCGCCCGTACGATGGCGGGACGCGGCAGCCATTTCGCATCATGTACTTGGGGGCATTCGTGGAGTCAATGGCCCT
>VBGO01000378.1 GCA_005882525.1 Chloroflexota bacterium | reverse complement strand
ATCCGGTGAAGACTCGTGCAAATCTAGACGCTCCGGGCGCGTCGACTTGAAGAATCGAACTGAAAAACGCAGAAACCGACATGTCTGGATGAACTGCCGTGTGATTCGGGACCGTGAGGCCCCGGGTTCAAATCCCGGGCCCCCGACCAGTTTTTGCAGAGGATCCTTAATTTCGACATCATCCTGGTAGCTGGGGGGTCACAGGCAGGTCACAGATTCCTGGGAAACCCCGCCGGTGAAGCCGCAGAGTAGTGAATGTTGTCGGCCTATCTGAACGTGGACGGCAGCGATTTCAGAGCTCCGCATAGGGTCCATGGGTAGGACGCAAGGTCCAGGACCGTGAGGCACCCGGTTCAGAATTCCAAGGTAACGGCTGTACTCGACTAGATCTGCTCCTTGACAACTAGTGTCGATCACAAGCCCGACCAGGCCACGAGGCGTGAGCCAGCGATAAAGGCGAGGCTATCGAGATCAATGAGAAACGCGTGCTGCGGACACCAGAGGTACGACTACCGCCCAACCAGTCCAAAGCAGTAGCTTTCTCATCCATGCGTCGCGCCTTATTGGTGCCCGACGACTTCGACCCGCCCACCCGGCTCGTGACGCCCGCATTCGTGCTGGAGCCGCTGGGACCGCAGCACAACGAGCGCGACTACGCCGCTTGGACATCGAGCATGGAACACATACTCGCAACGCCGGGCATCGTCCAGCCCGGGGCGGAGCACCCATGGCCCCACCCGATGGCGCCCGAGGAGAACCTCCGCGACCTCGTCCGCCACGCAGAGGACTTCGCGGCGCGGCGCGGGTTCACCTACACGGTGCTCGACCCGGCTAGCAACGATGTGATCGGGTGCCTGTACATCTACCCGTCGAAGGACGATGCACACGACGCGCGCGTGAAGTCCTGGGTCACAGCCACGCGCGCCGACCTGGACCACGTGCTGTGGCGCGCGGTGTCGGACTGGCTCGCAGCCGCTTGGCCGTTCCGGAACCCGGACTACGTGGGGCGCGCTTGACCCCACGCCTTTAAGAAGGATCGAGGCGGAGCCCGCCCTGCTCCACCACTTGGTGTTGGCCAGTCCTCGATGGGGCAAACTGGCCCCCCGAGCCCTATATGGGACAGATGCTGTTCGATCGCTCTGAGTCCGAGTTGATCGGATTGGCGAGAAAAGGCGATGGCGCCGCCTTTGCCGAGCTGATTCGACCCCACTACGCAGCTGCTTTCCGGATGGCCTATGGGATGCTGCACGACAGCCAGGAGGCGGAAGACGCCGTTCAGGATGCGGCTTTTACAGCCTGGAAGAAACTCGGCAACCTTCACGCGGAGTCGCCGATGCGGCCATGGTTCCTAGCGATCCTCGCGAATCGCTGCCGCTACGTCTCCAAAACTGGATCGAGGTCCGTAGTGTCGGCTGAAATACGCGAGGTGCAGGCGCCGGCCATCGACATCGCGGCTGGCCTCGACCTGCGTCGCGCGCTCGGCCGCTTAGGTCACGACGAGAGGCTGGTTCTCGTTCTTCGCTACTACCTGGACATGCCTTACGAGGAGATCGCCGGCACGCTTGGAGTCACACCCAAGGCGGCGCGCACCCGCGTTGAGCGAGCCGTGCACCGATTGCGCCCGATCCTGCAGGTGCGGGAGGCATTGATTTGATCGACGAGCGAATGATTTTTGATCAGTTTCACGCGGCGCTAAATGTGCCAGTTCCGAGCGGAGCATTTGACCGCCTTCGAGCGGCGTTGGTCGAAGCGGAACCCAGGCCACGGCGCCGGCGGTGGCTCACGCCGCGCCTGCAGCGCGCCGCGCAGCTGGTGCTCGCCATTCTCGTGTTGCTGGCGCTAGCGGCAGCGATCATCGGCACGCTTGTCGCCGGCCACCGGCCGCCCATCCCACCGCACGGCGGCCCGGTCACGATCCCGACCAGGATGGTCAGCCCGACCACGGGCTGGGCGGAGGTGGCGCTGTCCGAAATCTGGCGCACGACCGATGCCGGAGCCAACTGGACCGAAGTCGATCCGCCATCGCTGCCAGATCGGAGGCCTCAGTTCTGGGGCCCTTCCGAGGATGCCGCGTTCTTTCTTGACGCACGGCACGCCTGGGTGGTCGAGACCGGCATGAGTGGACCCGGCGCGTCGGGTTTGTATGTGTCCGTCTTCGCCACAGACGACGGCGGGCGGCACTGGGGGAAGGGTCAGCCAATAACCCTTGACAGTCCTTCGGGCATGAGTCCTGTCCTGTACTTCATCGACGCGCGGCACGGATGGTTGCTGATGTCGGACACCAACCAGGACGACATCGAAGGATCGCCCATCCTCTACGCAACGAGCGACGGCGGGCTCAACTGGCGCCTGATCTCAACCCGCTCTGCGCCCCTCCACGCTTGGTGCGGCCCAGCCTCAATTATGTTCGCCACAGTCGACCTCGGTTGGCTAGTCCCCGGATGCGGAGAATCGAATCCGGTCCTTCTCGTCACCCGTGACGGCGGGGTGACGTGGCGCGCCCAGAGGCCGCAGCCGACAGCGACACCCGACGGCGTATTCGATGCGCCAGTCTTTTTCAGTCCCACCGATGGAATGGTCTTCTTCCACACGCTCCAGTTGCTCCTGTTAGTGACATCGGATGGAGGTCTCACGTGGAGCCCGAGATCGCTTCCCGAAATCAATCCGATGTCGGTCAGCTTCGCCGATGCGACGCGCGGTTGGGCAATTGGCACTCATGTGAGGAAAAGCCTGCCCGACTCGGTCAACCCACCCGCCGATGAGTCCCTCTACCACACCGACGACGGCGGCCTGAGCTGGGCCGTGGTGCCGACCGAGCTGCGTCAGTGGACCCAGGATTACTTCGTAGACGCCGTCGACTTCGTCGATCAGAAGAACGGCTTTGCATCTGCTTCCGACCCGCCGGGCCAGAAGTTGTTGTGGCTCAAGACCTCGGATGGTGGTCGCACATGGGCCGTAGTCCGAACAACGTGATTTCGAGGTGAGAA
>VBGO01000077.1 GCA_005882525.1 Chloroflexota bacterium | reverse complement strand
AGCCGGCCGGGATCTGCACAGGCGCATTCAGCCCGAGGATGATCCCGACGGTGCCAAAGACAAACACCGCGGCCACCAGCCAGAGGGCCTCCCGCGATCCGCCCGCCGGGAGTCTCACTGGCGCGCTCGCATCTGCACCGCCGGCGCTTTCGGATTCTCCAGGTTGACGTACTGGATCGGCGCCGCGACCAGGTCGATCCGGCTGCTCAAGGCGCGCAAGGCCGCAAGCTTGGGCTCCAGGCTGGCGCGATCGTCGCTGGTCACCATCTGGCCGAAGATGATGGTCCATCCGCGGTCGGTCTGCGCCGTGAGCACTTCGTGGCGGTCCAGCTGAAACGACATCACCGAGATCTTGAAGGCCGAGGCAAAACCGGCGCGCAGTTGAAGCAGCATCGGCAGTAGCTCGCTGCCGACCGCGTGCTGGCCGTCTCGCACCGGGCCAAAGTCGGGCCGGTTGATGACCGGCAGGCTCCCCGCCTCCGCGGCCGGATCGAGGACCTCGCCCAGGCCGTTCACGTAGTACGTCGCTTCACCCACCTGCAGGACCGCCGACGGCGTCCACTCGGTGACCTTGACCGCGACCCGGTTGGGCAGCGCGAGGGTGACCGTAGCGGAGCGCACCCAGGGCAGCGCCTGCAGGCGCTGGGCCAGCTCGGCCTCACTCAGAAAGAAGATGTTGCGGTCGCTCGGTAGCGCCAGCGCGCCGGTGACCTCCGCCGCCGTCAGATGGCCGGTCCCGGCGACCTCCACCCTCTGCGGGCGAAACTCCGGCTGCGCCAGCAAGAACAGCACCGCAAAGATCTCGGCGCCGAGCACGGCGATCTGCACCAGCGCCCACAGCCAGCCGCGCGCCGACATCGCCGACTTGGCGGGTGGCGGCGCGGTACGGCGGCGGCGCCTTTCGATCGTGCCGACCGTCATTCGTCCGTCCCCGTCTGCAGGATCCGGGTGTCGATGGCGGTCTGCGAACGCTGCTTGTCGTTGAAGCGCTCGATGGCGAGGTCGACGAGCCGCTCGATCAGCATGGGATAGGAAATTCCGGACGCCTCCCAGAGCTTGGGGTACATGCTGATCCGGGTGAAGCCAGGAATGGTGTTCACCTCGTTGAGCAGGATGCGGCCGCTCTGGCGCTCCATGAAAAAGTCCACGCGGGCCATTCCCGCGCCGTCGACCGCCTGAAACGCGCGCAGTGCCAAGCTGCGAACTTCGTCGGCGACGCCGGGCTCGACCGGCGCCGGGATCAGCAGCCGCGACCCTTCGTCGAGATACTTTGCTTCGTAGTCATAGAACTCATGGGCCGGGACGACTTCTCCAACGACGGACGCCTGCGGGTCGTCGTTGCCGAGCACGCTGACCTCCAGCTCTCGCGCATCCACGGCGCGCTCGACGAGCAGCTTGCGATCGAAGCTGCAGGCCAGCCGGAGGCCGGCGACAAGCTCCGCGCGGTCGTGGGCCTTGGTGGTGCCGACGCTCGAGCCCGAGTTCGCGAACTTGGAGAAACAGGGATAGCCCAGGCGCTCCTCGACCATCGCGATGAAGGCGTGCGACTGTTGCTCGTACTGCCGGCGCGTGATCGCGAGATAGTCGACGATCGGGAGACCCGTGGCGGCGAAGGCGCGCTTCATGTAGATCTTGTCGAGCCCGAGCGCCGAGCCCAACACGCCGGCCCCGACATAGGGGAGGTTGGCCAGCTCCAGCACGCCCTGGATCGTCCCGTCCTCGCCGTTCAGCCCGTGAAACACCGGGAAGACGGCGTCGAGCGGTGGAAACGCGGTGCTCAGCGCGATTCCGTCATCGGCGGGCACCAGCGACCGTTGCGTCGGGTCGGGCGGAAGATACACATACTTGCGGGCCGCGTCGTCGCTCACCAGGCGCTTGAGCGAGCCACCCGCCAGCCAGCGGCCGTTCTTGTCGATGTAGAGGGGCACCGCTTCGAACCGCTCGGGATTCATCGCGGCGATGATCGACCGGGCCGACAGGATGGAGACCTCGTGCTCAGTCGACCGTCCGCCGAAGAGGACGCCGATCCGCAGTCGCTTCATGCGGCCGGCGCCCGGCCGATGACGCGGATCTCCGGTTCGAGCTCGATGCCGAACCGTTCGAAGACGCGATTCCGCATCTCGGCCATTAAGGCTAGCACGTCATCCGCGCTGGCTTCCCCCAGGTTGACGATGAAATTTGCATGCTTCGGCGAGACCTGGGCGCCGCCGATCCGAAAGCCTTTGAGCCCGCTGGCCTCGATCAGCCGGCCGGCGGAATCACCGGGCGGGTTCTTGAAGGTGCTCCCCAGGCTCCGTTGCTCGATCGGCTGCGTCGCACGCCGGTGCTTTTGCACATCCAGCAGTCGCGCCCGCACCTGGGCCGGCGTGTCATCCGTGGTCCGGAATGTCGCCAGAAGGATAACCCATCCGGCGCGCGCGCTTTTGAAGCTGGAATCGCGGTAATCAAACCCACACTCGGCGGCGGTCAACGTGTGCCGGCGGCCCTGCGGGTCAATCGCCTCGACTCGACTCAGGCAGTCCTGCACCTCGCCACCGAAGGCCCCCGCATTGCCGACGACCGAGCCCCCCACGCTCCCCGGCACCCCGGCGGCAAACTCCAGGCCGGCCCGGCCCGCCCTGGCCGCCTCCGCCGCGAGCTTCGGCATCAGGTAGCCGGCCGTCACCGAGATCTTGCCGCCGTCGATCGAGAGGCGCCGGTTGACCAGCTTGATCGTCAATCCCGCGAGCTCCTCGGCGGCGAAGAGCGTGTTGCTGGCGGCGCCGATCACCCGGTACGGCTGGCGCTCGGTATTGAGCCGCGCCACCAGCTCGGGCAGGGGCCCATCGTCCGCGAGCTCGAGAAAAAACCGGGCCCGCCCGCCAATCCCGTACCAGCTGAGGGGGGCCAGCGGCTCGCGTTCCCGAACGCCGGGATACGAGGCCAGCCAGGCGTCAGGCAACCGGCGAGCGCTCCAGCACCTCGACAGTTTTCGCGATGACGTCGTCGAAGCCGCGCACCGACATACAGACGATGACGTCGCCCGACCGCGCCGCCGAGGCCAGTTTGTAGGCCGCGGAGCGGGCCGAATCCGCCGTCACCACGTCGCCGGCGCCACGGATCACGTTGGCCAGGTCCTGCGAGGTGACCGAGTGGGCCTGGCGACGCTCGCGGGCCGGCTCGATCGGGCCGATCACGACCAGGGCGCAGCCCTGGAAGGCGTCCGCGTAGGCGTCGAGCAGGCTCCGGGTGCGCGAGTAGGTATGCGGCACGAAGCAGGCGAGCACGCGCCCTGGATGAAACCGGTCCTGCGCCGCCTGCAGCGTGGCGCGCACCTTCGCCGGATTGTGCGCGTAGTCGTCGACCAGGGTGACGCCGCGCACCTGGCCGCGCACCTCGAATCGCCGGCTGACCCCCTGGAACCTGCCGATGGCATCCACGGCGGCGGATACCGGCACGCCGACCCGGACGCTGGCGGCGAGCGCCGCTAATGCATTCGCCGCGTTGTGTTCCCCTGGAAGCCGGGTGGTGACGACCGCGAGCACCTTTCCTTCGTGCCATGCGGTGAAGCGCATGCCATCGCCTTCGATCTGGACGTCGCGCCCGTGCCAGTCGGCGCCGCCACGGAGGCCGTAGGTCTCGACATTCGCGCGCGTCCGGCTGAGCAGCCGCCGCACGATCGGATCGTCCGAATTCGCGATCAACCGGTCCTCTGGGCCGAGGTCCTCGAGCAGCTGACGAAACACCGCCTCGTAGGCCGCCGGATCCGGAAAGACATCCGGGTGGTCCCAATCGATGTTGGTGAGCACTGCCAGCTGCGGCGAGAAATGCAGGAACTTGGGCCGCGGATCGAAGACGGCCGAGGTGTACTCGTCGCCCTCGAAGACGAACTCTCGCCCGGTACCCCAGGCCGCCGCCGTGCCGAGGTCACGCGCGACCATCCCGAGCCGGAACCCCGGGTTGCGTCCGGCGACGCGCAGGATCCAGGCGATCAAGCTGGCGGTGGTCGTCTTTCCCGCCGAGCCGGCCACCACGATGCGAAAGCGATCGGCTGTCAGCTCACCCCAGTATTCGGCCTCACTGACGAGCCGAATGTGATGCCGGCGCGCGGCCTCGGTCTCCGGATTGCCGTCGCGCACCTGGTTGCCCTGGACGACCAGGTCGGGCTTCCCCCAGCGCATGACATTCCCAGCCGCATGGCCGTCGACCCACTTGATTCCCGCCCGGGTCAGGATCTCCGTGGTGGGCGGATAGGCATCCTCGTCCGACCCGGTCACGTCGTGACCGAGCTGTTTGGCCACGAGCGCCAGCCCGGAGACCGCGTAGCCGCAGATGCCGATGAAGTGGATCCGCATCAGTGCTGCCGCGCCACCGATTCGATGAGCCTCGCCACCTCCTCGGCGGCGTAGGGCCGTCCTAATCCCTGCATGGCCTCGACCATCTTGCGATATCTGACCGGGTCATCGATGATCGAGGTGAGCTCGCGGAGGAGCCGGCCACCGTCGGCCTGGTCGTCCGAGATTACGATCGCGGCCTCCGCCGCCTCGTACGGCGCCACATTCAGGCGCTGGTGCCCACCGGCATAGGGGTACGGGATCAGCACCATCGGGATCCCAATCGCGCTCACCTCGCTGAGCGTGCTGGCGCCGGCGCGGCTGACGACCAGGTCAGCGGCTCGGATCCGGTCGGCGAGGTCGCTGGCAAACGCGAACGGCTGATAACGGTCCGCCCCCGGCGCCGGGAGGCTGGCCTTGAGCGATTGCATGGTGCCGATCTCGCGTTCACCCGTTTGGTGCACGATCGTAAGGTCCGGCCGCTGCAGCAGCGACGGAAGGGCGTCGGCCACGGCCTGGTTAATGCGATGCGCACCCTGGCTGCCGCCCAGCACCAGGATGCTCCGCGGCAGGCTGGCGAAATTCTCTTTTTGACGCCAGAATTCCGTCCGCACCGGTGTGCCGGTCACCACCGTCGACGCATGCAGATATCGCGCCGATTCAGGGTAGGCGATGGCCACCCGCCTGGCGAAACGAGACAGTACGCGCGTGGCACGCCCGGGCATCAGGTTCTGTTCCTGGAGGACGACCGGGACGCGGGCCAGGCCGGCGGCGGCGATCAGTGGGACGCTCACGTAGCCGCCCGTTCCAAAGACGGCATCAGGCTTGAACCGGTCGATCAGGCGCCACGATTGCCAGAGCGCGACGCCCAGGACGGGTGGGAGTTTCCAGTTCCGCCAGATCTCCTGGGTGTAGAGGGGCGCGGCAGGGACGGCGGCGAATCGCATGCCGTAACTGGCGACGGTTCTGGCTTCGATCCCGGTGCGGCGGCCGGCGAAGAGGATGCTGACGTCAGGATCTTTCCGGGACAGGGCCTGGGCGACGGCGATCGCCGGGAACAAGTGTCCGCCCGTGCCGCCGCCCGAGATCAATACTCGCATGCCGTATCCATCCAACCTTCTCGCTCTGGGTCGAGACGTTCATCAGTATGCCGACCGCGAGCAGCGTGATCGCCAATGAGGAGCCACCATAGCTGATGAAGGGCAGCGGAATCCCGGTCGTCGGCAGGGTGACGGTGACGGCCGCGATGTTGATCATCGCCTGGAAGGCGATCCAGGTCGTGACCCCACAGGCGAGCAAGGACCCGAAGGCATCGGGGGCCTTGAGCGCCACCCGGTAGCCGCGATAGGTGAAGAGCGCAAAGAGGGCAAGAACGGCGCTGGTGCCGATCAGGCCGGTCTCCTCGCCGACGATGGCGAAGATGAAATCGGTATGGGCGAAGGGCAGCCACTGATACTTCTGAATGCTCTGCCCCAGCCCGAGACCCGTGATGCCGCCCGAGCCGAGCGCCACCACGGACTGGATCGCCTGAAAGCCGGTGTTGAGAGGATCCGACCAGGGATCGACAAAGGCGAGGATGCGATGCAAACGGTAGGGCTCCATCCAGCCCGATGATCAGGGCCAGCAGGAGCACGTGCCGCTTGTGCCCGCCCGCCACCAGAAACTGCGACAACAGGATGCCGGCGATGATCAGGGTGGTGCCGAGGTCTCGCTCGAGAATGACCAGCAGGGTCACGAGGCCGAGCAGCGCGAGGAAAGGAACGACGCCGTCTTCGAGGGACCCGAGCCGTCCCCGATGGCGCTCCAGCCAGAGCGCCATAAAGATGATGGCGGCGACCTTGGCCAGCTCCGCCGGTTGCATCTGCATCGGCCCCAGCCGCAGCCAGCGCCGGGCGCCGTTGACCTCGACGCCGAAATGCGGCAGGAGCACGACGACCAGGAGCGCGACCGTCCCCAGTGCCAGCGGCCAGGCGAGGGGGCGCAACCGGTGGTAATCGAGGTGGGCTCCGGCCCAGAGCAGGGCGACCCCCAGCGCCAGCCACATGATCTGCCGTTCGAAGTAGTAGGCCGCGTTGTGGAACCACAGCCAGCCCTGCACCTCGGAGGCGGAAAACACCATCACCATCCCGAAGGCCGTCAGGGTCCCGACGGCAAGCAGGAGCGCCCGGTCGCCACGACGCCAGAGCCGGGTCGACGCCAGCGTGCGGCGGGCGGCCGGCAGCTCGAGCGCCGCCCGTGCCCTCACTGGCTGAGCTCCGCCAGCACGGTGCTCTTGAAGCGTCGCCCCCGGTCCTCGTAGTCGCGGAACATGTCGTAGCTCGTGAAGGCGGGTGAGAGCAGGACGACGGATCCAGGCGCGGCCAGGGCGGCCGCCTTGCGGACCGCATCGGCGAGGTCTGCCGCACGCTCGACTCGATGGAGCCCGGCATCCCGGGTCCGGCGGGCCAACTCCTCGCCCGTCTCCCCGATCGTCACCAGCGCCGCCACCCGGCCGGCGATCGCACGCGCCAGCGGTTCGATCTCAATCCCCTTGTTCCGGCCGCCGGCGATCAGGATGATCGGCTCGTTGAAGGCGGCCAGGGCTTTATAGGTCGAATCGGGGTTGGTTGCCTTCGAGTCGTTGTACCAACGGACCCCCTTGAAGGTCCCGACCGGTTCGAGCCGGTGCTCGACGGCTTTGAACTGCCGGACGGCGTCGGCCATCCGTTCGACGGCAACGCCCGCCGCGTGGCCGGCGCCCAGCGCGGCCATCACATTGCTCAGATTGTGCTCACCGGGCAGCGGTACGTCTGCGGCCGGCAGCACCCGATCCGGATTTCCGGTCTGGGCGATCGTGATCCAGCCATCATGGAGGCTGACACCGCGGTCGACCGGCTGGTGGAGGCCAAAGGCGATCACCTCGCCGGCGGTCTTCGATCGCATCGCCGCACAGACCGGGTCATCGACGTTCAGGACCGCATGGTCGTCGGGTTGCATGAAGCCAACGGCGCGGGCCTTGATCTCGACGTAGTGCTCGAAGGACTTGTGGCGATCGAGATGATCGGGAGTGATGTTCAGCACGACGCCGATCTGCAGCCGCGGCCGGGTGATCGACTCCAGCTGAAAGCTACTGAGCTCCAGTACGACCCAATCGTCCGGGCGGAGCTGGTCGATGCGGTCGAGCACCGGCTCGCCGATGTTGCCGCCCCGCATCACTCGCAGGCCGCCCGCACGAAGCAGCTCGGCGATGAGCGCTGTGGTGGTCGTCTTCCCGTTGGTCCCGGTGATCCCGGCAATTCGGGAGGGACAGGCGCGGAAGAAGAGGTCGATTTCGCTGGTGACTTCGATCCCCCGCCGGCGGGCCGCCTCCACCAGGGGGGCGTCCCATGCCACGCCGGGGCTGACCACCAGGAGGTCGCTGCCGTTCAGATCCTCCGTGTCGTAGCCGCCCAGGCGAGCGGCGATCCCCGCCCGCTCCAGGTCTGCGCGCAACTCCGGCGTGTCGGCGCGGTCGACGACCCGGACCGATCCGCCGCGACCGGCAATGAAGGATGCGGCGGCCCGCCCACTCCGGCCGTAACCGAGGATGAGCGCCCGCCGCCCCTTGGTCTCGGTCAACACCCTAGGCCGCCAGACCCGGCCGGGACAGCGCCAGCGCCAGCACGGCGGCGACCAGCGAGCCGGTCCAGAACCACAGGGCGAGGGGCGTCTCGCGCCAACCGGAGACGATGAAATGGTTGTGCAGGGGCGACATCCGGATGATCCGCTTGCCGGTCATCTTGAAGCTCGCCACCTGCGCGATCACGGAGACCGTCTCGATCACGAACACCAGTGCCAGCAGCGGCAGATACCAGAGGAAGCCGGTGGTGATGGCGGCGGCGACCATCGCCGTCCCCAGAGCGAGGCTCCCGGTGTCACCCATGAAGAGCCGCGCGGGAAAGAGGTTGTAGAAAAGGAACCCCGTCAGGACGCCGGCAAGGATGGCCGGCATCAAGCCCGCCCCGGGCCGATGCTGGAGCACGGCGATCAGGGCGAGTGCGCCGAAGGTGATGGCGCCGGCCCCGGCGGCCAGGCCATCGCTGCCGTCCGTCAGGTTGAAGGCGTTGGAGCCGGCGGCCACCGCCAGGGCGCTGACCAGGATGATCCAGCCGCCGAGCGCGTGCCGTCCGTCGAGTGGGACGAGCTGGCTGGTCAAGCCCCAGCGGAGCGCGAGGTAGCCGAGCAGCGCGCCGGTGGCCAGCTGGATCACGATCTTCTGCCGGGCCCGAAGGCCCAGGTTGCGGCCGCCACGAATCGCCGAGAAGTCGTCGATGAAGCCAAGGGCCCCGCCCAACACAAGCGCGATCAGTACGAAGCCGCCCGCCAGCGAGCGGTCGGCCGCAAGATACAGCACAAGCGCCACCAGAATGAAGACGACGCCGCCGGCGGTTGGCGTCCCGGCCTTGCCGTGGTGCGCGACCGGGCCTTCTTCACGGATCTGCTGACCCATCCGCGCCCGGGCCAGCTGCCCGATCGCCGCCGGGAAGACGAGCGCGCTCAGGATCAACGCCGCGACAAAGACCAGCAGCGGCGTCATCGCGCCTCCCGAATTTGCTCGACGACGCGCTCCAGCCGCATCCCGCGCGAGCCCTTGACCAGCACCTGCGTTTGGGCGGTGAGCAGCGGGGTCACGGCCGCCACGGCCGCCTCGGCACTCTCCACGACGTAAGCGCGATCGGTCGGCAGGCCCGCTCGTCGCGCCGACTGCACCATGCGTGGGGCGAATTGCCCCAGCGCGATCAGAACGTCAGCCGTTTTCCCGACAAGCGAGCCGATCTCCTCGTGGGCCCGCTCCGCCTGCTCGCCCAGCTCCAGCATGTCGCCGAGCACCGCCACTTTGAGGGCGCCCCGGGGCGCGAGCTGAAGCACCTGGAGCGCCGCCTGCATCGAGCCGGGACTCGCGTTATAGGAGTCGTCGATGACGGTGGCGCCATTGCGCCCGGTCACGATGTTCATCCGCCGGGCCGGTGGCGCAAAACCGTGGAGGGCGGACGCGATCGCCGGCGCGTCGAACTCGAACTCGAGGGCGACGGCGGCGGCGGCCAGCGCATTCGAGATGCTGTGCTGGCCGGGCAGCCGGAGAAAGACCTCGGCTTTGCCGCGCGGCGTGACCAGCATGAAGGTGCTCCCCTCGAGGCCGTGCAAACGGACCCGTTCGGCGCGGACCGTCGCGTCATTCGAGAAGCCAAAGAAGGTGGAGCGGCGGGCCACCACCGCCATCGCCCGCACGCGTGGGTCATCGGCGTTGAGCACCGCCAGCCCGCCGGGGGCCAGGCCTTCCACCAGCTCCCGCTTGGCCGCGGCCACAGCCTCGATCGAGCCCAGCATGCCTACGTGGGCCAGGCCGACATTGAGGACGACGCCGATAGTGGGCGGCGCCACCCGGGTCAATTCGCGGATCTCGCCGGCCCGTGACATCGCATACTCCACGACCAGCACCCGGTCCCGCGGGTCCATCTGAAAGATCGTCATCGGGATGCCGGTGTAGGTATTGAGGTTGCCCTCGCTCTTGTGGACCCGGAGCCGGCGCCCCAGCACGTGCGCGATCAGGTCCTTGGTGGTTGTCTTCCCGGCGCTGCCGGTGATGGCCACGATGGGATGCGCCTGCCGGGAGAGCCGGTCGGCGGTGATGTCGAAGAGCGCCTGGCGGGTGTCGTCGACCTGGATCACGGCGGCACCTTCGGCGCCCTGCGGCGGACGCTCGCAGAGGATGCCGGTGGCACCACGCTCGACCGCCTGCGCAATGAAGACGTGCCCGTCGTGCTGTTCCCCTCGCAACGCGACGAACAGGCCGCCCGGCTTGACCTCCCTGGAATCGATGAAGAGCTGGCTGAAGCTGGCGTCATGCGGTCCGCCGAGCAAGCGGCCACGCGTCGCCTCCACCACCTCCTTCACCGACATACCCACAGCCTCACTATTCTCGCCAAGCCGGGATCCATCGGTCGGACGACGCAGATTGGGATGTGGGGCGAGATGAGGGGAAGGCGGCGACGAGCACCGGAGCGAGCGCACCCGTCGGTGCGTAAGCGAGGAGCGGAGGAGCCAACGAACGCATCGCTCGCCCCACGCCCAAGATGCGAGTTCGGACCGGTGGATTCCGGCTGCATCACGGTGCGATCTGCCACTGGGTGATCAGCGCGCTGGCGACGGTCTTCCAGATGGGGGCCGCCACATAGGCGCCTTCGAAGAGGACCCGGGGCTTGCGAGTGATCACCATCATGATGAACTGTGGGTGATCGGCTGGCAGAAACCCGACGAAGGACCCGATCGTTTGGTCCTTGGCATAGCTGCCGTTCTCCGGGATGCTGGCGGTGCCGGTCTTGCCGGCGATCCGGTTCTTGAAGCCGTCGATGCGCGCGGCAAAACCAGAGCCATGCTCGACGACGCCGACCATCATCTGCTGCATTTGCTGGGCGGCCTTCGCGCTGATGACCTGCCGGACGACGCGCGGCTGAACCGGGTGGCGCGTCCCGTTACTGTCGATCACCTGATCGACGACGTGGGGCCAGACCAGATTGCCGCCGTTGGCGGCCACATTGACCGCGGCCAGCATCTCGATCGGGGTCGCGTCCACCCCCTGGCCGAACGAGGCGGTCGCGAGCTCGATCGGCTTCCACTTGGCGAGATCACGGAGTGGCGCGGCGGTTTCCGCGGCGACATCGACCCCGGTCCGCGACCCGATGCCGAAGCGTTGCAGGTACTGGTAGAAGCGATCCGCGCCCTCCATCTGCTGGACCTTGATGGCACCGACGTTGAGCGAGTTCTGGAGCACCTGCGTCATGCTGACGTTCCCATGCGCTTTGTTGTCCCAGTTGCGGATGGCCACCCCACCCACCACGGCGACGCCGGTCTCGTTGAAGCGGGTGTCGGGGGTGATGGCGTGGACGTCGAGCGCGCCGGCGAGGGTCATGACCTTCATGACCGAGCCCGGTTCGTAGAGGTTGGAGACGATCGGGTCGATGAATTGCGCGGTCGATGTGGTGGCAAAGTCGTTGGCGTCATAGCTCGGCACATCGGCCCAGGCAATGATCCGGCCGGTGACCGGCTCCATGATGATCAAGGAGCCGCTCTCGGCCTGATACTTTTGCACGCCGTCAGCGAGTGCTCGCTCGGCGACCACCTGGATGGTGCCGTCCAGCGAAAGCTGCAGCGCGGCGCCGTTGATGGGATCGCGGCGCTGCCGGTCGCTGAGCACGATCGGCCGGTTTGCCAGATCGCGCACCGTCGCTTCGAAACCGTCTTGACCGTGAAGCACCATGTTGTAGTAGCCCTCGACGCCGTAGTTGCCCGTCCCTTCATCGTTCGCGAACCCAAGCAGGTTCGCGGCCAGGCTCGTACCGGCCACACCGCCGTCGACGTACGCCCGTTGCGTTTCGGCGATCTTGCCGATGCCCGGCAGCTTTAGACCATCCAGTTGATGAGCGACCAGCGCTGGGACCCGACGGGCCAGGTAGACGAACTTGCGGTTCGCCGCCAGCTTGACCTGGATGTCGGCGGCGCTGAGCCCCAGCACCGGAGCCAGCCGGGTGGCGATATCCTGCCGCTCGGCGGCGGAAATCTGGTCCGGCGAGGCGAAGATGGAAAAGACCGGCGTGTTCGTGACCAGCAGCGCGCCATTTCGATCGAGGATGTTGCCGCGGACGGCGGACAACGTGATGGTGTCGTCGTGATAGGCCGCCGCGAGGCGGGCCATGTCCGAGTGCCGGAAGACCTGCCAGTAGCCAAGCCGGCCGAGCAGCACCAGATAGGCGCCGAGTACCAGCGCCATCAATGTAAGGATGCGGCTCCGCGGCTCGAGTTCCTGGGCGCCCCTCACGATCGACGTCCGGTTAGCGCGCCGGTTCGGAGTTCAGCGGGCGGCCGATCACGGCCCCCAGCACCGCCAGCACGCCATCCCAGACACCGACACGACCCTGGTTGGCGGGATGGGGGCCGAGCGCGATCGGGGCACCAGCCGCGTGGACGTACTGCCACCGGCTCGGATGGGACAGACCGAGTTGCTGAGCGGCGGTAGCGACGCGATTGGCGGCGCGGTCGCCGGCGAGCTGGGCCAGGAGCTGGTCGTGCTCGCCGTTGAGGCGCCCCTGTTCCTGCTTCAGTGTCGCGATCTGGTAGCTCGCCTGGGTGGCGGCCGCGGATTGGGCCACCAGGAGCAGCGCGGCCGCGATCAGTGACACCGCGCCCACCAGCGGCGAGATCGAGGGCCGGCCGCGACTCCGGCGCGCGCGCGAAGGGGGAAACGCGCGCGCCGGAGGGGTCGGATCGGGCCGGCGGGGCCGCAATACTAGTAGATGCCCAGGAGGGAGGGGTTCCACCATGCGGCCGCTCAGGTATTGACTTGTGGAATGTCATGGACGGGGTTCATAGCTTCTCCGCGACTCGCAATTTGGCTGATCGGGACCGGGGGTTTTCCCGGACCTCGGTCTCCGAGGCGATGATTGGCTTGCGCGTAAGAACGCGCACGGAACGACGATGACCGCAGAGGCAAACGGGCGCTTGGGGCGGACAGATACAGTCTGTTGCTTCGACGTTGAATAGGTTCTTTGCAATCTTGTCCTCGAGGGAGTGGAAGGAGACGACCCCTACGCGCCCACCGCTTGCGACCACTGCAATAGCAGCCTTCAACCCTTTTTCGATCGCGTCCAGCTCCCGGTTCACCGCGATCCGGAAGGCCATGAAGGTGCGGGTCGCGACGTGAATGTCGCGGGGCCAGGCGCCCCGCGGAATGGCCCCGGCCACCACGTCGACGAGGTCCTTTGTGGTATCGAACGGCGTCCGGCGCCGGCGCTCCACGATTCGCTGGGCGATCCGCGCGCCCCACCGCTCCTGGCCGTACTCCCGGAGGATGCGCCGCAGCTCAGTTTCAGATTCGCGATTGAGCAGGTCGGCGGCGGTCCACGGTTCGCTGCGGTCCATTCGCATGTCGAGCGGTCCCGCCGCCTGGAAGCTGAAACCCCGCTCCGGGTCATCGAGCTGCAGTGAGGAGAGACCGAGATCGAAGATGACGCCGTTGACCGGACGACCGATCCGCTCAGCAGCGCTGGCGAGTTGCGCGAAGTTGGTGTGCTCCAGCATCAGGGTGACGTCCGGAGGCACCGGTTCCCGGGCGAATCGCTCAAGGGCAGAGGCATCGCGGTCGAGGCCGAGCAGCACACCGCCCGGCTGCAGTCGCTCCATCAACGCCCGCGCATATCCCCCACCCCCCAGCGTGGCGTCGATATACGCCTGCCCGGGGGCTGGTTGAAGGCTCGTTATGACATCTTGTAAAAGTACGGGTCGGTGTCCGGGCGGCCCGGACGGTCGATCGCCGCCAGGACGGCCGCGGTCACGTGCGCGGGGCACGTCGCCGCTCGGCCACCTGGTCCTGGATACGCGTGTACTCCTCGGGTGTCGCCTCGCCGATCCGGCGCCACCCCTCGTCGTTCCAGATCTCGATCAAGTTGTTGACGCCGACGATCCAGGCGACGCTCGTGATGCCCGCATACTGCCGCTGGTCGGCGGACAGGACGATTCGTCCCTGGGCGTCGAACTCGCACTCCCGGGCGGCGCCGAACATCATGCGGGCGAGCCGCCTCTCTTCCGCCGGCGTCGTCGAGCCGAGCCGCAAGCCCTGCTCCTGCGCCCATTCCTGAGGCGGATAGACCTGCAGGCAGCCCTCGGCGCCCTTGGAGATGACGGTGCCACTCGGAAGTTGTTCCCGAAAACGGGCGGGAATCGCCACCCGTCCCTTGGCATCGACCGAGTGTCGATAGGTGCCGAGGAACATCAGGCGTTGCCACCGACCGTCTCACTCTCCCCACTTTTCCCCACTTTGTGCCACCAGCACGCCGAACGCTACCACTGCGACAGGTGCCTGTCAACAAATTCGGACTAAATCTTGTGGGCTTGTGTCCGCATAGAAAAATAGGCCCTACATGTTGTGCCAGGCCACGCTTGCGCTGCCGCGCCGTCAGATACAGGAAGGAAAACAGAAAGTGAGTCCGCCGTAAGCCGAGTTCTGTTCCCCGCTTCAGCCGGCGAAGCCGGCGCGCCGTGGGGCGGCAGTCATCCGTCTACGTCGCCGATTACCCGGCGACTCTAGCGACCTTACCCGAGGACCGGCCGAGCCAGCCGTGTCGTCCTCCTATTCGGTCTTGCTCCGGGTGGGGTTTACCGAGCCAGCCGGTCTCCCGGCTGCTGGTGGGCTCTTACCCGCACCATTTCACCTTCGCCGTCGCTTGCGCGGCGGCTGTGTCTTTTCTGTGGCACTCTCCTTCGGGTTACCCCGACCGGGCGTTACCCGGCACCCTGCTCTGCGGAGCTCGGACTTTCCTCGACGGGACGATCCCGGCGCGACTGCCTGGCGGACTCACCCTCGATTTTATACCCAGCCGTTTTAGGGATAAGCAGCGGTGTCAGCCCCGCGGCGAGCAGGAGAAACGCGGCAGCAACGCCGATCGCCAGCGTCAGCCCGAGGTGAATCAGCGGACCGGAGATCGCGGACCCGAGCGGCGTCCCGGCAAAATTCAGCGACATCGAGACGGCGAAGGCTCGTCCGTACCAGGCGGGGTCGGTGCGGCGCTGCCGCATCGAAAACAGGGCGATGTCGGCCGGACCGTTGGCCAGCCCAATAATGGCCATGCCGGCGGCCACCACGATCACACTGCCGGTGCCGGCCAGTGCGGCCATCGCCAGCCCGCCGATCAGCGTGCCGAGTCCCAGCATCAGGCGTTCGCGACCTTCACTGCTTAGGCGCCCGAAGTAGAAAACGGACAGGGCCGACCCTAGTCCCAACAGAGCCCAGACTTCACCGACCTGCGCCGCGTCCCCGTGGACGCGCCCAAAGATCAGGACAGGCAGCGCCACGATCAAGATGCCAAAGCCGACATTCACCAGGCCGACGACGATGGCCAACCCGCGCAGCGACGCGTTTCGCACAACGACGTAGAGCAGCCCTTCCCGCGCATCGGCGAGCACGGACCTCGACCCGCCGCGCGTCAGCGGCTCCGCAAGCCCGACCATCGCCAGCGCCGCGGCGATGAAGCAGAGGGCCGCAGTGAGCAGGGCGACCCGAGACCCGTACCAGGCGGTCAGCCCGCCGGCAAGCGCCGGGCCGGCGGCGCCCGTCACCGCGTACGCCATGCTGTCCAGGGCGTTCGCCCGATCCCAGAGCCGGTTGGGGACGATCAGCGGCAGCAACGACCGAGCGCCGCTGTTACTCAACGAGTAGGTGAGGGCGCCGACCGTCACAATCGGCAGCAGCACCGCCGGGGTCAGCCGTCCGGCGGCGTCGAGGCCGGCGATCAGGAACAGACTCAGTGCCCCGACGGCGTAGTCGAGGATGATGAGGCGCACCCTCCCATGCCGGTCGAGCAGGGCACCGGCAATTGGGCTTACGGCAATCCCCGGGGCGATGGCGAGGAACACCGTCAGGCCAGCAAGCGTCGGCGAGTGGAAGCGCTGCAGGACGAAGAGCACCAGTGCAAGTTGCATCATCGCGTTGGCGGTTCGCGCCAGGACCACGCTGCTCGCCAACCGAGGAAAGGTAGCGATCCGAAACAGGTCCGGGTAGGTCGTGCGCTTGGCGGAAGGCACGACTGCCTAGCTTACGGATTAG